>RFTM01000278.1 GCA_009923475.1 Gammaproteobacteria bacterium
TCGGCGCGCGCGCGCCGAATCGGTCGGCATGTCCACCGAGCGCCTCGAGGCCATGGGCCGGTTCTTCGAGCAGGAGACGCGGCGCGACGCGGCGGCGGGCTACACGATCCTCGTCGCGCGCCACGGCAAGCTCGTCTACTCGGCGGCGGTGGGCATGCGCGACCGCGAAGCGAAGGTCCCGATGTCGCTCGACACCCGCTTCCGCATGTTCAGCATGACCAAGCCCGTGACCTCCGTGGCGGTGCTCATGCTCTACGAAGAGGGCAAGCTGCAGCTCGACGACCCCGTGTCGCGTTACCTGCCGGCGTTCGCGCAGTCGCAGGTGTTCGCGGGCGTCGACGCGGCCGGCAAGCCGCTCACGGAGCCGGCCCGGCAGCCGATCACCATCCGCCAGCTGCTGACGCATACCAGCGGCCTCGGCTACGGCCCGGGCTACGACGCGTCCTCGCCCATCGCCGGCGTGTGGGGCAGCTTCAACCTCTTCGGACCGGGGACGCCGGACGACAAGATCCGCCAGCTCGCCGGGTTGCCGCTTTATTTCCAGCCGGGGTCGCAATGGCGGTACAGCTACGCCACCGACGTGCTCGGCCGCTTGGTCGAGGTCGTCTCCGGCCTGCCGTTCGCCGACTTCCTCAAGCAACGCCTGTTCGACCCGCTCGGCATGATCCATACCGGCTTCCATGTGCCGGCCGCCGATGCCGGCCTGGTCGCCGTCGCCTACCAGCGCGATGCCGACGGCAAGTTGCAGCGCGTGGGCGGTCCGCTCGCCGCCCCGCCCACCGCGCCGCCGCCGTTCGTCTCGGGCGGCGCCGGGCTCATCTCCACCGCAGGCGACTACCTGCGCTTCGCCCAGATGCTGGCCGACAAGGGACGGTTCGGGGGGCGCCAGTACCTCTCGCCGGCGACCGTCGAGCTCATGACCAGCAGCCACGTCCCCGACGACAGCATGGGCAAGGCCTACGGCGACAAATGGCGCGGCCTCGGCTTCGGACTCGGGGTGTCGCCCGTCATCGACTACCGTCATGTGCCGCAGGCCAACCGCAACGGCGACTACACCTGGCCCGGCGTGCTCGACACCAACTGGATGGTCAGCCCCAGCACCGGCGTCGTCGCTGTGGTGCTCGCGCAGGTGGTGCGCGGCGCCGACCGCCAACCGAACCGCACTTACCAAGACATGCACAACCAGGTCTACCAAGCGGTGACCGACCTCGATCGCTGATCGATCGCGGGGAGCGAGCCCGCAATCCGGTTGCCCTGTCGCATCTACGCATCAGGGCGTCGCCCTACCCCCCCCCACCTTGTCGCGACCCGCGCGATGGGCTTATCCTCTTTCGCAATCGGTCCGATGCCGCACGAAAGCGGAGGTCGTACCGGCGACGTGGGTTACTCAACAAAAGCAGCGGACACACGCTGTGTTGCCAGAGGGATACACCTTGAACAGAAAGATATCCGCGGCGGTCTTCGCCGCCGTAGCGTCTTCACAGGGCCAGCAGGCCGCCGCCCAATCCGGCGACAATCTCGGCCTCGAAGAGATCGTGGTCACTGCGCAGCGCCGCAGCGAGAACATCCAGAACGTCCCCATCACGGTGCAGGCGTTGACCACTGAGACCCTCGAGAACCTCAAGGTCACCACCATCGACGAATTCGTGAAGTTCCTGCCGAACGTGCAGGCCGCCTCGTCGGGCCCGACCCACGGCAACTTCTCCATCCGCGGACTCAGCATCGGCGCGGCCGTGCTGCAGGGCGGCGGCACGGTCGGCCAGTGGCCGACGGTCGGCCTCTACTACGACGACCAGGCCGTCCAGATGCCGGGCCGCAACCTCGACGTCTACGCGGCCGACCTCGAGCGCATCGAGGTCCTCGAAGGCCCGCAGGGCACCCTGTTCGGCGCCGGCGCCCAGGCGGGCGTGGTCCGTTACATCACCAACAAGCCGAAGCAGGGCAAGACCGAGGCCTACTTCCGTGCCGGCTACGCCACCACGGCGGGCGGCGCAGACAGTTCGAACTTCCAGGGCGCCCTCAACCTGCCGCTCTCCGATCGTCTGGCGCTGCGCGTCGCGGCCTACAACGACTCGCGCGGCGGCTACATCGACAACGTGCCCTCGACCTTCACCCGTCGCAGCACCGACATCTCCTTCGCGAGCCTCACGGGCGGCCGCGTGCCCACCGACTCGGTGGTGATCGACAACTACCGCATCGCCCGCAACGACATCAACGAAGTCACCTACAAGGGCGCCCGCATCGGCCTCTCGTACGACGTCAACGACGACTGGAACGTGCTGGTGGTCCAGAGCTTCCAGGACATCAACAGCGGCGGCGTCTTCTACGAGATGCCCTACGGCTCCGACTGCCCGAACCCGAAGCTGGAGTCCACCTGCACCACCGGCGGCCCGACCAACTCGGGTGGCGGCACCCGTGGCGTTCCGCTCAAGGACTACCAGGTGACGCTGTTCAACGACGGCATCACCAAGGACAGCTACAAGAACACGGCGATCACGGTCACCGGCAAGGTCGGCGACCTCGACCTCGTCTACTCCGGGTCGCGCCTCAGCCGTGACAACTTCATCCAGGGCGACTACACCAACTACGCCCGCGGCCTCTACGGCGCGTACTACCAGTGCACCGGCTACTCCGGCGCCTCGGTGGACAAGTGCTACTCACCCTCCTCGATCTGGCAGGACACCATCCAGAACATCAACACCAGCCACGAGATCCGGCTCAGCACGCCGTCCGACTGGAAGGTCTCGGCGGTCGCCGGCCTCTTCTACGAAGAGCGCAAGGTCAACGACGACACCGAGTGGCTCTACAAGTCCGTGCCCGAGTGCACCGTCGGCGGGCCCAAGGCCTGCTTCTTCGCGCTCGACCCGGCCAAGACCACGAAGTTCGCCAACGCGTCGTTCAACAACACCAGCCGCCGCAACTCGGCGACCGGCTTCTTCAACGACTTCAAGCGCACCTACGAGCAGAAGGCGGCGTTCCTGTCCCTCGATTGGCACGTGACCGACACCCTGACGGTGACCGCGGGCACGCGCTACTTCGACGGCTTCAACCAGATGCTGGGCGGCAACGTCGGCAGTTTCTACTGCAAGCAGTACGGCACCGGCCTCTCCACCGCCACCGGTATCTGCACGGGT
>RFTM01000279.1 GCA_009923475.1 Gammaproteobacteria bacterium
GTTCACCACCTTGATGGGCGACGAGGTCGAGCCGCGCCGCGAGTTCATCGAGAAGAACGCGCTGTCGGTCGCTAACCTCGACGTCTGAGGGGGCGGGACCCCAGGGGGAGCGTCATCGCCCCTGTTCCGCTCGCCTGTGTCTCTCGTATGCACCAGGTGATCACTGGGTGATCACGCCACTACAGGTCGCGCCGACCCCCATCGCTATCGCTCTGACGCGCCCTGCAGCGTCGCGAAGGCCCCCCGGCAGCGCCAGAAGAGCAGCGCGGCCAGCGGCGCGCTCACCAACGCCACCACCGACACGCCATCGCCGATCCGTGCTTCGTCGGCGAAAACGTAGTCCGAGATGGCCGAAGCCGCCGTCGCACCCAGTCCGATGCCGATGATGTTGATGACGAGCAGGTAGATTGCCGACATCCGCGCGCGCAGCGCGTTCGGTGTCACGAGCTGCAGCGCGGAGGACGCCGCCCCGAACGGGAAGCTCGACAGGAAGAGCGTGGGCGCCGCGAGCGCCAGCGCGACCAGCACATCGCCCGCCTGGAAAGTGGCGATGGAGACCGGCCACAGGCACAGCGCGCTCAGCAGCCCCACCTTGATCTCGGCTTGCTGGTCGCCCTTCGCGCGCCAACGGTCGGCGAGGATCCCGCCGGTCAGTATCCCTGCGGCGCCGGCCACGAACATGATCGGACCATAGGTGAACGCGACGAAGAGGGGGTCGACGCCGAAGCTGCGCATGAGGTGCGCCGGGAACCAGAACGCGATGCCGTTGAAGAGCAGCGTCAGGCACGAGACGCCGAAGAACAGGTTGAAGTAGAACGAACGGTGCGTCCGCAGGTGGGCCAAGACCTCGTCGAAGCCGCGACGCTCCGTCGTCGCGCCTTGCCGCGGCGGCTCGCGCAGCGTCATCACCCACAGCGCCACCAACACGCCGGGCGGGCCGACCAGCAGGAACGGGATCTGCCAACCGCGCACCTCGCCGAGCAACGGCACCTCGACCGGCGGCAGCGTCGAGATGTATTGCACGAGCGCGCCGGTCACCATGATCGCGACGCCGATGCCGAAATAGACGCCCATCGAGAAGAGGCCGAGCGCTCGGCCCCGCCTCTCCGGCGGGTAGTAGTCGGCGAGCATGGAGTAGGCGGTCGGCGTGAGCGCAGCCTCACCGATCCCCACGCCCACCCGAGCGGCGAAGAGCCCGGCAAAGCTCGTCATGCGGCCGCAGACCGCGGTCATCAGCGACCAGAGGAAGACGCCGCCCGCGATGACATTGCGGCGGTTGCCGCGGTCCGCCCAGGTGCCGATCGGCCAGATGCCGAACACTGTGTAGAACAACGCGAACGCGAGCCCGTGCAGCAGGCTGATCTCGGTGTCGCTCAGCCCGAGGTCCGCCTTGATCGGGCTGACCAGCATCGACAGGATCTGCCGGTCCACATAAGAGAACAGGTACGCCACCATCAGGACGATGACGGCGTACCGCGCCTGCGACGCCGGTGGCCACGCGTTCCCGTTCATGGTCAGTAGTTCGGCGCGTAGGGCAGCGGCTGCCCGTAGGGCTGAAGCTCGGGCGGCAGGATGGGCGTGTGCGGCGGATCCCAGGTGAAGGGTTTTTTGACGGTGTCGAAGGTGTTGACGAGCGGGCCGTTGACCGTGCGCACGAAGAGGTTGTAGCCGGTGTCGGTCCCCGCAGGACCGTGGTAGACATCCTCCCGCCACCAGCAGTATCCGCCGCGCTGCATGCGGCCCAGGTCGCCCCAGACGTAGTCGCCCTCGAGCGTGTAGAGCTCCTCGACCATCGGATGCGTCCACTGCGGCTTCGCCATGCCGGGCGGCACCCGGTGGGGCGGCGAGCAATAGAGGAACGAGGTCTCGCCCGTGTACGGATCGGTGCGCAGCGGCTTGATGGCGACGCCCTTCGAGAGCTGCGGATCGACGAGCCCGGGGTCCCACTCCATCGTCAGCGGGTTCACGTACTCGACCAGCAAGCGCTCGTCGAAGCCGGCTGCGGTCCCGGCGAGGACCCGGGGCGCGCCGTAGAACATCGTCAGCACCACCGCGCCCCGCTCGCTCGAGAGCCGCTCGCGCGGATAGCCTGCGGGCAGGAAGCCGTAGGTGTGCTTCTCGTAGAGACGCCCGTTGATGCTGACCGCGCCGTCGAGCACGAGGAACTCCTCGTGGCACGAGAGCGCGTGCGGCGTGCCGCGCGACCAGCCTGCGGGGTAGCGCAGGATCGTCGTCGCGCTGCCGTCGACATCGTCCTGGCTCAGCATCTTCGAGTGGACATCGCCGTAGAGCGCGCCATGGCAACCGGATGACCAGGGGATCATCTGGGCCTGGACGAACATGATATGCGGCCGCGCCATGTCAGTCCCCGAAACGGTAGGTGACTTCGAGACCCCACTGGCGGCCCGGAGCGGGATATCCGAGCGCGTTGCCGATGGCGAAGATGTCCTTGCGCGCGTCGCTGGTCGAGGTGAACTGGACGATGTTGTGGAAGTAGTCCTTGTCG
This sequence comes from Gammaproteobacteria bacterium, assembly GCA_009923475.1. Taxonomy (GTDB): domain Bacteria; phylum Pseudomonadota; class Gammaproteobacteria; order Steroidobacterales; family Steroidobacteraceae; genus UBA964. The sequence goes on from RFTM01000279.1 coordinate 2,507, forward strand.
GTCAGGTTCTTCACGAACGCGCCGACCGACAGGTCGCCCGCCGCGTTCTCGTAGCCGATGCGCGCATCGACCAGGGTGTAGGACGACTGCGACATCACCTCGGTGTTGGCGGGCAGGAAGAACACGCGGCCCTGGTGGTGGGCGGCGCCGAACAGGCTGATCGTCCCGCCGCCCGCCAGCGCGATGTTGTAGGTGGCCGAGAACGACCCCTTGAACTCCGGCGCGTTGTTGAGGCGGTTGCCCGCCGCGTCGATCAGGCGCGGCAAGCCGACGCGGCCCGTGCAACGCGCGTCGAGGCTGACGTTGGCCGCGGTGCAGCTGCCGTAGGGCGTGACGAAGCGGTCATAGGTCGCATCGAGGAAGGCCAGCGACGCGGCGAGGTCGAGCGCCGCGCTCGGCCGCGCGCGCAGCTCGAGCTCCACGCCCTTCACGGTCGCCTCGGCGGCGTTGGTGGTGAAGGTCGTCGTGATCGCCCCCGCGCTCGCGAACACCGACACCTGGAGGTCGGTGTAGTCGTAGTAGAACGCGCTCGCGTTGGCCTGCAGGCGGCCCCCCAGCCACTCGGTCTTCGCGCCGGCCTCGATGCTGTCGACGTACTCCGGGTTGAACG
>RFTM01000280.1 GCA_009923475.1 Gammaproteobacteria bacterium
CTCGCCATCGGCGAGTTCGAGGAGGTCGGCAACATCGTCCGCGAGTTCGCCTCCGAGGACGCGACCGTGGTGGTCGGCACCGTCATCGACCCCGAGCTCAGCAACGAGCTGCGCGTCACGGTGGTCGCCACCGGCCTCGGCCGCCCGCAAGCGGCGGTCGTGCAGCAGCCGTCGGTCGCCCGCACGGCGCCCCCGGCGGTGGCTGCGGCGGCGGCCACGACGGCCCGCGCCCCGGGGTTCGGCGGGACGGCCCCGCGGCCGACGTTCGGCTCGGGCGGTCTGCGCAGCGCCGCGCTCAAGACCACGGCGACCGTCGCGACCGGCGACTACTCGCGCTTCGAGGAGCCGGCGATCAACCGGCTCGCCGCGGCCGCGGGCGATGGCCTGCGCCACGACGACTCCGCCGACGAGATCCTCGACATCCCGACCTTCCTGCGCCGCCAGGCCGACTGACCCGTCACTTTCGGGTAACATTCGGCGGTTCGGCGAGAGCCGGCGTCCCGCGGCCTGCGGGCGCCGGACCGGCCGGGGGGCAAGATGGTCGGTCAGCGCACGTTAAAGAACATCATCCGCGCCTCGGGCGTCGGCCTGCACACCGGGAAGAAGATCCTGATGACGGTGCGGCCGGCGGCGCCCGACACCGGCATCGTCTTCCGCCGTACCGACCTGCCCACGCCGGTCGACATCCCGGCACGCGCCGAGAACGTCGGCGAGACCATGCTCGGCACCGTGCTGGTCAAGGACGACGTCAAGGTCTCCACCGTCGAGCACCTGCTCTCGGCCTTCGCGGGTCTCGGCATCGACAACGCCGTGGTCGAGGTCAGCGCGCCCGAGGTGCCGATCATGGACGGCAGCGCGGGACCCTTCGTGTTCCTGCTGCAATCGGCCGGCATCGAGCAGCAGCGCACCCCCAAGCGCTTCATCCGCATCCGCAAGGCGGTGCGCGTCGAGGACGGCGACAAGTGGGCGCAGTTCGATCCCTTCGACGGCTTCAAGGTCAACTTCGAGATCGAGTTCAACCACCCGATCTTCAAGCGCCGCGCGCAGCGCGCCACCATGGATTTCTCGACCACCTCCTTCCTCAAGGAGATCAGCCGCGCGCGCACCTTCGGGTTCATGCGCGACCTCGAGAGCATGCGCGCGCGCAACCTCGCGCTCGGCGGCAACCTCGACAACGCCATCGTGCTCGACGACTCGAAGGTGCTGAACGAGGGCGGCCTGCGCTACGAGGACGAGTTCGTGAAGCACAAGATCCTCGACGCGATCGGCGACCTGTACCTGCTCGGCTACAGCCTCATCGGCGAGTTCTCGGGCTTCAAGTCGGGGCATGGCCTCAACAACCGCCTGCTGCGCACGCTGCTCGCCGACGAGTCGGCCTGGGAAGCGGTGGTGTTCGAGCGTCCCGAGGACGCCCCCATCTCTTACGTGCGCGCGCCGGTGCTGGCCGCGGCCGGCTGAACCCGCACCGCCCAACGCTTGAGCTCCGGACAGGCCGCGCGGGCCGCAGGCCAATGCTCGGCCAACGCGAAGCGCAGGCGCGCTGACCACGCCGCCGAGCGGGCGTAGACGCTCAAGGACCCGTCCCGCTCCACCACCTGGGCCACCTGCGCCAGCAGTTCCGGGGTCAGGCGCTCGGCCAGGAACTGCCGCCAGAACGCCCCCCGGTCCGCCTGCCGCGCGATGGCCTGCTGCAGGGGCCCCGACCGCGCAAGCAAATCCTTGATTCCAATAGGCCTTTTCAGCGGGCTGGACGGGGCCCTGCCGGTTCCGGGCGATCGCGGGTTGTATCGGGTGGGGGGTTTGGGCATAGTCCGGCCTCTTGCGCCTGTCGCCGGCTCGTCGCCGCGGGGCGCGGGCCGGAATCTGCCGGGGGGACTATGCCATCTTCCACGACGGTGGGCATCGCGAGCCGCCGCGGTTCGGTGTCGGAGCTGCGGGCGTGAGCCTGTCGCTGCTCTGGCGTCGCGCCTCGGGCGTGTCTCGCATCGACCTCGCGAACCCGCTCGTGGTCGGCGCGGCGGGCGTCGCGGCGTTGCTGCTGCTCGGCGGCGCGTTCATGGCGGGCGTCTCCCTCGGCCAGCGTGCGCAGTTCGGCGACGGCAGCCCGGCCGCGCTCGCCCGCGCGGCGCTCGAACAGCAGCAGCAGCTCTCCGAGCTGCGCGATCGCCTGCAGGAGCGCGTCGACGTGCTCGCCGCCCGCATCGGCCAGGTCAACGCGCACGTGGTGCGCCTCGATGCGCTCGGCAAGCGCGTCGCCGAGCTCGCCGACCTCGACAGCCGCGAATTCGACTTCGGCATCGCGCCGTCGAGCGGCGGCCCCGAATCCGAGGGCATCGCGGCACAGGCGCCCGACATCTCCCGCCTCATCGACGATGTCGAGAGCCGCCTTGCGCGGCGCGATTCGCAGATGAGCGCGCTCGAGGCCGTGCTGCTGCAGCGCGAGCTGCGGGCGCAGCTGCAGCCCGAAGGCCGCCCGGTGCAGCGCGGCTTCCAGTCCTCGGGCTTCGGTTGGCGCCAAGACCCCTTCACCGGCGTCTCGACGCTGCATCGCGGCATCGATTTCGCGGGCAACTTCGGCGACCCGGTGATCGCGGTCGGCGGCGGCGTGGTCACCTTCGCAGGCGTCAAGGAAGGCTACGGATGGGTGGTCGACATCACCCACGGCGACGGCTACGTCACGCGCTACGGCCACAACCGCAAGCTGCTCGTGAAGACGGGCGACACGGTCACCCGCGGCCAGCGCATCGCCGAGATGGGTTCCACCGGCCGGTCCACCGGCCCGCATGTGCACTTCGAGGTGCTGCGCAACGGCTTGGCCGTCAACCCCTTGAGCTACATCGACGGCTGACCCCCGTCCGGGCCCGGACCGCCGCCTTGCAATACTGCGCGGCGACCCCATAAACCGTAGAATATCGGCCCCTTCCGCAAGGTCTCCCCCGCGTGTTCAACCTGCTCACCCGGCTGTTCGGCAGCCGCAACGACCGCCTGCTGAAAGCCACCGCCCGCGAGGTCAAGGCCGCCGCCGCCTTCGAGACGACGCTGCAGGGCCTTGCCGACGAGGCCTTGGGCGCCAAGACCGCCGAGTTCCGCCAACG
>RFTM01000029.1 GCA_009923475.1 Gammaproteobacteria bacterium
CGTGGCCCGGCGTGTGCCCCGGGCAATGCAGCACCTCGAGCTCGAGGTCGCCGACGCTGACGCGGTCGCCCTGATGCAGCCAGCGGTCGGGCGTGAACGCCTCGGACGGCGGGAAGCCGAACATCTTCGACTGCGCGGGCATCTGCTCGATCCAGAACCGGTCGCCCTCGTGCGGGCCCTCGACGGGCACGCCGGCGCGGCGCGCGAGCTCGGCGACGGCGCCCGCATGGTCGAGGTGCGCGTGGGTGACGAGGACCTTCTCGAGCGTGAGGCCGTGGCGCTCGATGACGGCCATCACCCGCGGCAGCTCGCCGCCCGGGTCGACCACCGCCGCGCGGCGCGTGGCCTCGCACCACAGCACCGAGCAGTTCTGCTGGAAGGGCGTGACCGGGACGACTTCGAGGCGCATGCGCGGATGATACCGCGGCGGCGCGCCTAGACGGTGATCGCGAGTCCGCGGTAGATGCGCGCGCGGTAGCGGCTCTCCTGCGCCTCGACGATCGGCGCGGCGGCGAGCAGCACGGCGTGCGCGAAGCGCTGGTACTCCTCGGCCTGCTCGGCGGCGTCGCGCGGCTCCTCGCTGCGCATGCGGCGCGTGAGGTTGACCTGGTTCACCGGCACCCCGGTCGGCAGGCGCTCGTTCTCGACACCGAGCGTGGCGGTGAAGGCGTGCAGCGTCGTCTTGACGAAGTTCGCCATCGCGAACTGCGCCAGCGTGCCGCCGACCGGCACGTCCGGCGAGACCAGGATCAGGCGCGCGCCATTGAACAGCGACACCTTGCGGGCGACGCGGAAGTGGTGCGTGAGGTTGGTCTCGACGAGCGCGGCGAACCCGGCGGCGTCGAGGTGGTCCTTGCCCGCGACGCCGAACAGCGCCTGCGGGATCGGCGCGAACGGCGTCGAGATGACGGCCGCAGGCGGACCTCCCAGCGCATAGGCCTCGTCCATGCGCGACTCGAGCGCGTCGTCCTCGACGGTGAGGTAGGACACGCGGTCGTGGCCGAGCGCCCGGCCGAGCGAGGACTTGAGCCTCGCGCCCGCCTCGGCGCTGCGGGTCATGACGACGATGCTGCCCACATGGCCCTCGGCGAGGAACAGCTTGGAGACCGCCGCCAGCGGCTCGGTCATGTGCTCGCCGATGAGCCACACCGTCTCGCCCTCCATGCGCCGCACGCGCTCGGGCTTGGCGCGGCCGAAGAGCTCGCGCTCGGTGATGGTGCGCTCCTGCTGCAGGCCGCCGGAGGGCTCGAAGGTCTCGCCGGAGATGGCGCGATCCGCCATGAAGAACACCGTCGCGAGCGCGACATCGAGCTCAGTGGGCATGCGGTGCAGGTGCAGCATGCCGAGCACGCCGTCGCGGATGCGCCCGGCTTCCTCGTCGATGCGGGTGGGGTCGACGAACGGCTCGGGCGGCGCGGGCAGGCGCTGCACCCACTCCTCGGCGCGCGCCTGCGCGGCCGGGTCGAGCAGCAGGCAGCCGTTGCGCAGCCGGGCCACGAGGCGCATCGCCATCGCCCGGGTCAGCACGAACTTGAGCGAGGAATGCGTCGCCTCCTCGAGGTGGTGCACCGCGCCGCGGATGCGCGCGGCGGCCTCGCGCAGCGGCGCGGGCGCGCCCTCGCCCTGCAGCAGGCCGACATCGTTCGGCGCGAGCGCCGCCAGCGACTCTTCCACGGTGCCGCCCGCGGCGAGCGAACGCAGCACGGCGTCGTGAACCTGGTTCAGGCGCTTGTTCTCGAGGATGAGCTTGGCGCGGCGGTCGAACAGGCCCGCCTTGCCGTCCTTGCCCTTGAGGCGCTGGCCCTCGACGGGACCCGGCGCGATGGCGTTGATCTGGATCTCGGGCCCGACGAAGCGCGCGAGGTTCTCGACGAGGGCGCGCTGGCCCGCCTTCGAGACCGCGTAGTCGCTGCGGTTCGGGTAGGGCACCGCGATGTATTTCTCGCCGCCGAAGTACGAGCTCACGTTGAGGATGTAGCCGGAGCCCTGCCGCTTCATGAGCGGCACCACCTTCTCGATCAGCGAATAGTTCGAGGTGAGGTTGGCGTTGAGCGTGTTGCGCCAATCGTCGGGCAGGATGTCGACCGCCATCTGCTCGGCGCCGGCGATGCCGGCGTTGTTGATGAGGTAGTCGATGCGGCCGAAGGCCTCGAGCGTGGCGGCGACGGACTTCGCCAACGCCGCCTCGTCGGCGACGTCGATGTCGGCGAGCAGCCGCACGCGGTCCTGCGGACGGTTGTAGCCGATCTCCTCGAGCTCGCGCACGATCTCGGCGCGCAGCTCCTCGAGCGGACCTGCGCGGCGGGCGGCGAGCATGACCCGCGCGCCCGACACCGCGAGCAACCGCGCGAGCTGGCCGCCGATGCCGGCCGAGCCGCCGGTGACCAGGACGCACTTGCCGAGGTGCAGGCCCATCAGGGACTCCATCCAGCCGAAGTGCGGCCGCGCCGAGCCGGTGGCGTCGACCAGCGTGGCCGGCACGTAGAGGTTCACCTGCGGCACGCGTCGCTTGGTGAACAGCATGCGCGCCGCCTGGTTGGCGGCGAACGCGAGGCTGTGGTCCTCCTCGTTGCCCCAGCGCACGATCTGGTTGGACCAGGCCGGGGTCGGGCGCTTGCCGGCGCGCCACTGCACCTCGCTCTCGTCGCGCCAGACGCGCAGCAGCTGCTCGACGCCGGCGCGCAGGATGTCGGCGTAGACGTTGCCGGCGCCGTCCGAGCCGTTCGACATGAACATCACGCGCAGCCGGTCGCCGGGCTGCGAACGGGTGAGCCAGAGCCGCGACAGCGCGCGCGCCACCGCGAGCGCGCCGGTGAGCTCGGCGCCGAGGAAGGCGTCGACGTCGGCGTCGCTGGCCTCCGCGAGCGGCGTGTGGAAGCGCCAGGTGCCGAACGCGGGCAGCACCACCGCGCCGTGCAGCAGGTCGCCGCGGGTGATCGCCTCGACGGCCTGCGCGAGCGTCTCCGGGCGACGGCGGTCGAAGAGTTCGGGCCGGATGCGCCGGTCGGTGTCGTCGTCGCGCAGCGCCGCGCGGGCCGCCTCCACGGATTCCTCCGAACCGAGCCCGAGGATCACCCGGGCGCCGCAGCCGGCCTGCGCGCGCGCGATGGCGAGCGCGTCGGCCACCTGGTCGCCTGCGGCGACCAGCACCGTGGAGCCGGTGCCGTCGACGGTGCGCAGCTCCGGGCGCGAGGCCCAGGTGGAGCGCGACTCGTGCGGCACCTGCATGCCGTTGGTCACCTCGAAGCCCTGCGCGCTGAAGGCGCGCGACTCGTCGCTGCCGAGGAACACGATGGAGTTGGCGACGTCATCGATGGTCGGGAAGGTGTAGTCCTCGCCGCTCGCCTCGTCGCGCCGCGACAGCGCCATCACCGACAGGAAATCGTTGGCGGTGGTGCCCTGCGGCGTGTTGCGCACGGTGTCCATCGCGCTGAACACGTTGCGGATGCGCGGCCCCTCGATCGGGCCCGGGTAGACCGTGTTGACGCGGATGCCCTTCGCGCCGAGCTGCAGCGCGAGGTGCTTGGAGAGCGCGTTGAGCGCGGCCTTCGGCATCACGTAGGCGGAACGCCCGTAATACTTGGTGCGCGAGAAGATGGTGGAGACGTTGATGACGCTGGAGCCGCGGCCGAGGTGCGGCGCGGCGGCGCGCACCATGTTCCAGGCGAGGCCCAGCAGGTTGCCGGCCGCGTCGCGCACCGTCTCGGTGTCGGCGGAGCCGGCGGCGCGCTGCGCCTCGAGCTCCTCGCGGGTGAGCGGCTGCTCGATGATCGGCTGCTTCGGGCCGGCCGAGCCGGCGTTGTTGACGAGGATGTCGATGCGGCCGAACTCGCGGACCACCGCCTCCACGCCGAAGCGCGCCTGGCCCGGGTCCGCGGCGTCGAACGCCAGCGTCATCGCGTTGGCGGCCGGCGCGCCCGTGGCGGCGAGCAGCGTGTCGCGCAAGGCGTCGAGCTTGTCGCGGTTGCGGCCGGTCAGCACCACCTTGGCGCCTTCCTCGAGATAGCGGCGCGCGATCACCTGACCGATGCCGCCCGCGGCGCCGGTGACGATGGCGACCTTGCCGACCAGCCGCCCCGGACGCAGCACGGCGGTGGCGGTCTTGACGGCGGACGCGACCGCCCGCGCCGGCTTGCGCGCGGCGGCGGCCTTGGGCGCGGCCTTGGACGCGGGCTTGGGCGGGGCCTTGGCGACCGCCTTCACCGCCGGCTTCGCGGCGGGCTTGCCGGACGCGGCGGTCTTCGCGCGGCTCGCGGGCTTCTTGGGCGTCATCGGCGCGCTCCCCATTCCTGGAACAGTTCATCGCGGCTGCGCAGGCCCGTGCGGGGCAGCGCATGGTTGACCACGTAGTTGGCGCCGGCGTGGGTGTTGTCCCACATCGACTGGTGCGCCTTCGGCAGGTCTTCCCAGGGCACCACCGTCGGCGCGCTCACCTCGAGCTGGCCGGCGGCGATCATGTCGTTCATGCGCGCGACCTCGTAGGCGTTGCAGAGGTGCGTGCCGGCGATGGTGGCGGTGGGCATGATGATCCGCCGCTGCCGCATCCAGACCTGCGGCGCGTAGAAGGTGTAGCGCCGCCCCTGCATCGGCTCGCAGTAGACGACGCGGCCCGTGAAGGGCTTCACCAGCGAGGTCGAGGCGGCGAGCGCGTCGTGGCCGGCGCGCTCGATGATGAGGTCGGGATAGCCGCGCGGGTTGTCGGCCGAGCGCAGCCAGCGGCCGATGGCGCCGCCGAAGGGCTTCATGGTGCGCTCCTGGTACTGGCGCACCGCCTCCTTGAATCGCACGGTCTCGCGCTTCGCGTCCGGCATGCCGGGCAGCGCGCGCGGCCAATCGAAGTCCGCGCCTTCCTTGCGGCGGATCTCCTCCAGCGACACCACGCCGCGCACCGCGTCGCCGAAACCGAGCGACTGCACGAACTCGCGCTGCGCGTCGCTCATGGTCGCGACCACGAGCCGGCCGCCCGCGGCGCGCACCGCCTCGATGGCCTCGAGGCCCACCGGGTCGAGCAGCTCGCCCGTGCCGATCGTGCCGTCGCCGACGCCGGGCCCGACGCCGTAATAGAGCAGCACGGCCTCGCCGGCGCGCAGCCGCGCGCGCCGCAGCATCTCCTCGGGGGATGCCGTGCCCTGCTTGCCGGTGAACGAGAACCAGTAACCGCTGGTCGCGCCGTAGAAGGTGAGCGTGCCGTCCTCGGCGAGCATCTGGAACGAGCGCGGGAAGGACTCCTGGCCCGCGTGCGACACCGCATAGTCGGCGAGACGGCCGCCGGTCTGCGCGCGCATCGCCTCCAGCAACGGCTCGCCGGCGCGCTCCCAGGCCGCGATGTCGTCCGGCGACTCCGGCACGGGCGTGAAGATGCCCGCCCAGCGAGGATCGCGCCGGTTGATCGCGCCGGCCGCGCCGTTCGAGACGACGAAGCGCGCGCGCTCCTCGCTCGAGACCAGGCCGACGGCGGCCAGCCCGTTGCGCGAGGCGCTCTTGAGCGCCTCGAAGCCGGTGCCGGTGGCGGCGCCCTCGACGAAGATCGTGCGGCCCGAGACGATGCCGAGCGTCGTGAACAGCGCGCGCACCACCGTGCCGAGGTTGAGCACGTAGGAGCCGGCGGCCTCGAGCGTGAGGTCGGGCGGCAGCGGATGCAGCTGCGGGCCCTGCACCAGCAGGAACTGCTGGTGGCTGCCGGTGTCGGTCTCGTAGCCCTGGATCGAGAAGCCGGCGTACATCGGGTCGCGCGCGGCGAGCGGCGACAGCAGGTCGCTCTGTCCCGAATACACCGTGACGAGGTCGCCCACCTTGATGCGGCCCTCGCGCTTCACCTCGCTGCCGACCGACGCCACCAGCGCGACGCCGCCGGAGCCCGTCACCTGATGGTCGAGGTCGTGGTTCTCGAACGGCGACACCGGGATGCCGGTGATGGCCCAGATATCATTGAAGTTGACCTCGGAGGCGAGCACGTAGACCACGGCCTCGTTCGGGCCGGGCTCAGGCACGGGCAGCACGATCTCGCGTTCCTTGTCCTTGGGCAGTCCGTGGTCGGGGGCGCCGGTCGCGGGGTCGCGCGTCACCGCGTGGCCGTACTGCCAGCGCGGCATCGGCGTGAGGCCGGGATAGAACGGCGCGCCGACGGGCAGCAGCTCGCCGCGGCGCACCAGCGTCGCGCAGGCCTTGCGGTCGGCGGCGGACGGCGCCGTGGACGGGCGCACCGGCAGCGGCGCGGCCTGCTTGTCGAGGAAGGCGCGGATGCCGGCCTTGCCGCCCTTGGGATCGATGACGGCCTCGGCGAACAGCTGCGCCTCGCGGGCGAGGCCCGCAGCCACGCCCTGCGTCCAGCCGGTGCGCACCGCGTCGAGGATGCGCGCGGCGGTCGGGCCGCGGCCCACGCGGTCGGCCTGCCCCTGCAGCGCCTGCACCTGCGGGGTGCGCAGCGCGGCATGCAGGTCGTCGCGGCCGGGCTGCTGCCAGGCGTCGTTCGCCGCCTTGCGCGCCGCGAAGGCGCGCGCCACGAGATTGCGTCCCTGGGGCGCGGCGACGTACTCCGCGGCGAGGCGCGTGGCCAGCGTGACCACGTCCTCGCCGCTGCCGCCGGTCGCGAGCGCCTGCAACAAGCCGTCGGCGAGCATCTCGTCCGCCGAGGCCGTACGCCCCCCCATGATGATCTCCAGCGCGCGCGACAGCGGCGCCGGATGCCCGGCCTGCTCCAGCAGGCGCGGCAATCTTTGCGTGCCGCCGTAGCCCGGCAGCAGGTTGAGCCGCACCTCGGGCTGGCCGAAGGTCGCGAGCGGCTCGGCCACGCGCACGTGGCAGGCCATCGCGAACTCCATGCCGCCGCCGAGCGCGACGCCGTTGATCGCCGCGATCACCGGCTTGTCCATCGCCTCGATCTTGCGGAACGCGAGGTGCGCGTTGTTCGGCAGCGGCAGCGCCTCCTCCAGCGAGTGCACGTCCTCGAGCAGCTGGCGGATGTCCGCGCCGGCGACGAACGCCGAGCTGCCCTGGCCGGTGAACACCACCGCCTTCACGTCCTCGCGGCGCGCCACGTGGTCGATGACGATGTTGAGCTCGTCGAGCGCGCGCTCGTTCAGCGCGTTGACCGGCGGGTTGGAGATGGTGACCAGCGCGATGCGGTCGGCGGGCTTCGCGCCCTTGCGGCGGCCGGGCGCGCCCAGCGCGTGGTAATGCACGCGGAAGTAGCGGAAGTCCTCGAACAGCTGCTGCTCGTCCGCGACCCGCTGGCGCTCCTGCCAGTCGGCGATGGCGCGGCGCAGCTCGTCGATCGACTCCGGGTTGCGCAGCGTCGAGGTGTCGCCGACGTCCTGGCCCTCGACCAGCGCGCGCACCATGCGGCGCATGTACTTGCCGCTGCGGGTCTCGGGGAACTGCGTGACCTCGACGAAGTCCTCGGGGATCGCGACCTGGCCCTTCTCCTGGCGCACGGTCTCGATGAGCCGCCGCCGGTCCTCGGCCGCGAGCTTGCGGCCCGGCGCGGGACGCACGAAGGCGAGCGGCGTCAGGCCCTTCTGCGCGTGCGGCGCGCCCACCACGATGACGTTGCCGACCGGCGAGTCCGGGTTCAGCTGCTTGTCGCGCAGGATCGCGCCCTCGATCTCCTCGGTGCCGAGGCGGTGGCCCGAGACGTTGATGACGTCGTCGGAACGGCCGTGCAGCGAGAAGCCGCCGTCGGCGTACTTCACCGCGAAGTCGCCCTGCGTGTAGGCGAGACGGTCCTTCCAGCGGGCCCAGTAGGTCTTGCGGTAGCGGTCGAAGTCGCCGCGCCAGGCGCGGGTGACGCGCCGGCCTTCGACCTTGAAGCCGCCCTCGTCGCCCCACAAGGTGCGGCAGAGGTAGGGGAAGGGCGCGGCGATGACGATCTCGCCCTTCTCGCCGATGTCGGCGGCGCGCGCGGTCACCGCGCCCGAGGCGTCAGGCTCGCTGTCCGGCAGCCAGACATCGCCCGCCACCCAGGGCAGCGGGTAGGTGTGCGCGTCGGCGCGCAGCGGGAAGTCGCCGTTGCCGAAGAGGTGCGTCCACGCGATGCCGCCGTGCTCGGTGGCCCAGTACGAGTTGATGTACCAGGGCGTGACGAGGTCCATGCCGAACTGCTGCACGGCAGGCGAGGTGGGCTCGGCGCAGAAGGTCGCGACGCGCAGCGTGTCGCGCGAGTAGGCGCGCACGTCGGCGACGTTCTGCGGATCGGTCATCACCGTCTTCAGGAAGGTGACGCCCGCCTTGAATATGTTGACCTTGTAGCGCTCGATGACGCTCGCGAAGCGGCCCGCGCTCGGGAACACGGGCGCGCCCTCGGCGATCACCGTGGTGACGCGCGTGGTGAGCGCGCCGCAGATCATGTATGACTGGCCGGTGATCCAGCCCGGGTCGGCGACGACGTACATGACGTCGCCCGGCCGCGCGTCGAACGCGACCCGCATGGTGTGCGCGACGCCGCTGACATAGCCGCCGTGCACGTGCACCACGCCCTTCGGCTTGCCGGTGGAGCCGGAGGTGTAGATGAAGAACATCGGGAATTCGGCGTCGAGCGGCTCGGGGGCCGAGGACGCCCAGAGCGCGGCGACGAACGCGGCATCGGGCAGCGCGAGCAGCGCCTCCTCCGAGGCGACGTCGTGGCCGGCGGCCCGCGCCGCGGCCAGCATCTCGTCCATCGCCGCGGCGGTGAGCTCATGCGCCCAGCGGTCGCGCTCCGGCCGCCACAGCAGGTCGGCCTGCGCGGCATGGCGCACCACGATGACGGTGTCGACGCGCGGCGGCGTGGCCACCAGCGCGGAGGCGATGGCGGTGCGGATGCGGCTCGCCTCGGCGGATCCCAGCCCGCCCAGCGATTCGAGCGCGCGGCCGACGCCGCGCATCACGTCCGAGCGCTCGAGCGTGATCTCGGCGGCGACGGCGTCGCGCGCGCCCCGCAGGATGGCCTCGACCTGCGCCGGCGGCAGGCCGAGCGCATCGAGCGCCGCCGCCACCGCGGTCACCGCCACCTCGGCCGCGACGTAGCCGTCGAGCGCGGGGTCGGTGTAGGCCTCCTTGAAGGCGACGATCTGCGCGTTGCGGTAGCCGCCGTCGGCGGTGATCACCACCCGCGCGCCGGCGTTGTGGATGCGGTCGGAGAGCGTCTTGTCGCTGAAGCCGCCGAACACGGGCGTGTAGACGATGCCCGCGCGCTTGCAGGCCTCGGTCCAGTACAGCTGCTCGGCGATGTTCGGCATGTTGATGGCGACGCGGTCGCCGGCCTTGAGGCCGAGCCGGCGCAGCGCCACGGCGCAGCGCGCCGCCTCGAGCAGCAGGCGGCGGCGCGACACCGCGTACGAGACCACCGGACCGCCGCGGCCGCCGTCCAGCGACTGGTCCCAGCGGTCGCCCTCGAAGAAGAACGCCGTCTCGGCGCCGTGCCCGGCGAGCACATGCCGGTCCAATTCATTGAAGCAGGCGTTGGTGAGCGCGCCGTCGAACCAGCGGTAGAAGGGCGCCTCGGAATCGTCCAGCGCATGGCGCCAGGGCGCGTAGCCGGCGTCGAGGTCGGGCGCGACCGGCGCGCCGCTGCGCGCGTCGAAACCGCGCCAACCGCCCGCAGCGGAGTCGTAGGTCAGCCAAGCGCCCTGCGCGCCGACCGTAGGCTCGAACCAGTGGATCTCGCGGCGCGCGATGTCCGCGTGATAAGCGCCGGGATCGCGGGCGCAGGCATCGCGTGCGCGCTGCCAGGCCTCGCGGGTGGTGATGGCATTGACGACAGCCGACGGGGGGGCGACAGCCGCCGACGCCGGAACCTGTTCCTTGGCTCCGCTCGAACTCGACATCTAGAACTCTCCGCCCCCAAAACCATCCTACACGGCGGGCGAGTGAAATACTTCCTGTGAAAATTCACGCGCTTGGCACAAAAAGTGTGCGTATTGAGGGCGACTTGATTTCAGGGTGATATCATTTTAATATTCCTTCAACGGGCTTCGGCCCTCAGATCGATCGTTCCTCAGGAGCAGAAAATCATGTCGACCCCCCTCACCCGTCCCGCCAGCCACGAACGCGAAATGTCGGTCGCCAGCGGCTGGGTCATGTTGCCGGTCGCCGCCGCCGTGTCGGCCCTCGGCGTGGCTTCCTTCGTGCACGGCGCCAACAACGGCACGCCGTGGGGCATCCCGGTCGGCATCGCGCTGATCGTCGCCTTCTTCATCCTGCTCGCGGGCTTCTTCACGCTGCAGCCCAACGAGGCGCGCGTGCTGGTGCTGTTCGGCGACTACAAGGGCACGGTGCGCAAGGAGGGCTTCCACTTCGGCAACCCGTTCTACTCGAACGGCGGCAGCGGCAAGGTCGTCGGTCAGGGCGACAAGGTCACCGTCGCCCCCAAGAAGAACCCGCGCATGAAGATCTCGCTGCGCTCGCGCAACCTCAACGGCGAGCGGCTCAAGGTCAACGACAAGAAGGGCAACCCGATCGAGATCGCCGCGGTCGTCGTCTGGCGCGTGCAAGATACGGCGCAGGCGATGTTCGACGTCGACGACTACGAGGAGTACGTGCACATCCAGTCCGAGTCCGCCGTGCGCCACCTCGGCAGCCAGTACGCCTACGACCACGGCGAAGAGCATGAGATCACGCTGCGCAGCGGCGTGGACGAGGTCTCCGAGGCGCTGCAGGCCGAGCTCCAGATCCGGCTCGCGCCCGCGGGCGTGGTGGTCGAGGAAGCGCGCCTCACGCATCACGCATCTCGCCTATGCGCCGGAGGTCGCGCAGGCGATGCTGCGCCGGCAGCAGGCCGAAGCGGTGCTCGCCGCGCGCCAGAAGATCGTGCAAGGCGCGGTCAGCATGGTCGAGATGGCGCTGACCGACCTCTCGCGCCGCGGCGTGGTCGAGCTCGACACCGAGCGCAAGGCCGCGATGGTCAGCAACCTGATGGTCGTGCTCTGCGGCGACTCCGAAGCCAAGCCCGTGATCAACACCGGCACGCTCTACGGCTGAGTCGAACGGCTCGGCCGTGGCGGAACGAAAGTCTTTTCTGATGCGGGTCGACCCTGCGCTTTGGGGCGAGATCGAGCGCTGGGCGGCCGACGAGCTGCGCAGCGTGAATGCTCAGGTGGAGATCATCTTGCGCGAGGCGATCAAGCGAAGACGC
>RFTM01000281.1 GCA_009923475.1 Gammaproteobacteria bacterium
CCCGCTCGCTGGTGCCGATCTACTCCGGCAACGGCTACCAGCCGCTGTGGGACCGCGCGCGGCTGCAGTCGCTGGTCGAGGTGCTCAAGGACATCGAGGACGACGGCTTGCGTCCGCAGGACTACCACGTCGCGCCGCTGCAGAAGCTCATGCAGCGCCCGTCGCTGCCGCCGCTCGAGGCCGCCAAGCTCGACCTGCTGGCCACCGACGCCTATGCGCTGATCCTCTACCACCTCTACTTCGGCAAGGTCGACCCGGTGTCGCTCGATCCGAACTGGAACTTCGGCACGCGCGAGATCAAGGACCTCGACGTCACCGCTTTCGTCCGCGACGCCATCGCTCGCAACCGCGTGCGCAGCAGCGTCGAAGCGGCGCGCCCCGCGCACTGGATGTACCAGGCCGGACGGGAATCGCTCGCCGCCTACCGCAACATCGCCGCGCTCGGCGGCTGGCCGCGCATCCCGGAAGGTCCCGCCATCAAGGTCGGCGCCACCGACGCGCGGGTGCCGCTGCTGCGCAAGCGGCTCGCCATCACCGGCGACCTGGGCGCCGTGGGCGGCGCCTCGAAGCCGCAGACGGGCGTCGCCGAAGACCTCTACGACGCGACGCTGGAGGCCGCGCTCAAGCATGCGCAGCGCCGCTACAGGCTGGCTCCGGACGGCGTCCTCGGGCCGACCACCCTGCGCTCGCTCAACGTGCCGGTCGAGCAGCGCATCGGCCAGCTGCGCGTCAACCTCGAACGCGGCCGGCAGGTGCTGCACGAGATCAAGGACGGTCCGCTGGTGGTGGTCGACATCGCGGGCTTCGACGTGCGCTACCTCGTCGACCGCAAGCGCGTCTGGCAGCGCCGCGCGATGGTCGGCCAACCGTTCCGCGAGACGCCGGTGTTCAAGGCGATGATCGACAACGTCGTGATCAACCCGACCTGGACCGTGCCGCCCGGCATCCTCGCCAAGGACATCATGCCCTCGCTGAAGCGCAACGACCGCAGCATCCTCGCGCGCAAGAAACTGTCGGTGATCGACCGCAACGGCAACAAGCTCGATCCGGCCGCGATCGACTTCAGCCGCTACTCCGCGACCAACTTCCCTTTCATGCTGCGGCAGGACGCCGGCCCGGGCAACGCGCTCGGCGTGGTCAAGATCAACTTCCCGAACCCGCACCTCGTCTATCTGCACGACACCCCGAACAAGGCGCTGTTCGACGAGTCGGCGCGCGCGTTCAGCTCGGGGTGCATCCGCACCGAGCAGCCGCTCGAGCTCGCAGAGCTGCTGCTGGCGGACCCCGCGCGCTGGAACCGCGCGGCGCTCGACGCCGCGGTCGCCGCCGGCGACACGCGCACCGTGCGCCTGCCGAAGAAGGTGCCGGTGCTGATCATCTATTGGACCGCCGACCGCGACGAGGACGGCGGCGTGGTGTTCAAGCCCGACCCCTACTCGCGCGACGCGCGCGAGCTCGCGGCGCTCGACAGCCCGTTCCGGCCCGGCAAGCGCCCGAAGCCCTGAGGCGCGCCGCCCGCGCGGCGGCGGTCAGCCGCCCTGCAGCTCGCGCAGGTGGAACTTGAGCGGCGGCACCCCTGGCGACTCGAGGTACATGTGGGGCCCCTCGAAGCGCAGCGCCGTGGCGGCGCCGAAGGCCTTGGTGAACGCCGCCTCGAACCGCATGCGGCCCTCTTCGCAGGCCATCCGCGTCGTCACCGGCGCCTTGATGCCGATCTTGCCCGCCTCGGGCCCGAGTTCGTAGGCCGCCATCATCCGGTTGCAGCCCGCATGACCGCTGACACGGCCCTCGGCGAAGGTCAGGATCACCGGTTCGCCGTTGTCGCCATGCGGCACGTGCAGCATCCGCATGGCAACCTCGTCATGGTCGGCGACGGGCACCTCGCCCGACCCCCGGAATCCTAGACCATCCGGGACGACGGCGGAACGGGCTAGAATCCCCCCGATGATCGAGCTCCACATCACGGACATCTCGAAGGTGGTGCAGCAGGTGCTGGCGCCGGCCTTCCTGCTCGCGGGCATCGGCACGTTCCTCACGACCATGACGCAGCGCCTCGCTCGGATCATCGACCGCGCCCGCGAGGTGTCGTTCGTGACCGAGACGCCGGACGAGACCGAGGACCTCGCGGCCCTGCGCGACATGCTCGCGATCCGCGCCAAGCTCATCCAGCGCGCCATCCTCTGTTGCACCTCGGCCGCCATCATCATCTGCGGCCTGATCGGCGTGATGTTCATCGACGCGCTGCTCGACTACTCGCTGGCGCGCATCATCGTCGCGGTGTTCGCGGTCGCGATGGCGACGGTGATGGCTGGGCTCATGTTCTTCCTGCGCGAGGTGTACATCGCCACCGCCTCGCTGCGCAGCCGCCACATCCGCACCGGCGATCCGAAGGTGCGCAACGCCGTCTAGCGCGCGCGTCGCCCAACCAAAGAAGACAGAGACAAAGAGGAGGGGGTCATGGTCGAGGAGATCGGGCTGGCGCACGGGCTGGTCAAATACCTGCACATCCTGCTGTTCGTGTATTGGCTGGGTGGTGACGCCGGAGTGTTCTACTCGAGCAAGTTCGTCACCAACACGCAGCTGTCGCGCGATGCGCGGCTGGCCGCCTTCAAAATATTCATCAACCTCGACATGCTGCCGCGCTACTGCCTCGCGCTGATGCTGACGGTGGGCGGCGTGCTCGCCGAGTTCATCGGCTACGAGCACCCGCTGTGGCAGACCATCGCGATCGTCGCCTTGGGACCCGTCTGGGTGTGGGTGGTGCACACCATCCACGCCAAGGAAGGCACCGAGTTCGGGCGCACGCTCGCCACCTGGGACCGCCGCTTCCGGGTGTTCATGATCTTCGCGATCGTCGCCTCGGTGGCCTACCACTGGACGACCGGCCCGCTGCAGCCCTACCCCTGGCTCGCGGCCAAGCTGCTCATCTTCGCCTTCCTCATCTTCTGCGGCTTCATGATCCGCCTGAAGATCCCGCCGTTCATCGAGGGCTTCCGCACCCTCGCGGCCGGCGGACCGACGCCGGAGAGCGACCGCAAGATGATCGAGGGCATGGGCGCCTGCCGGCCCTATGTGCTGCTCATCTGGGCGGGCGT
>RFTM01000282.1 GCA_009923475.1 Gammaproteobacteria bacterium
TGAGCGCCGCCGCGGCGGCCGACGGCGCGCGGACTGGCATCCGTCGCGGCGCGAGGGCACACTAGCGCCCCCTTTCGTAGAGCCCTTGCAGGACGCTGCCCATGCCCACGCTGAAGATCGTCGACCGGGACGGAGTCGAACACGCCGTCGAGGCCCGCGCCGGCCTCAAGGTCATGGAGACCCTGCGCGAGCTCGATTACGGCGTGGCGGCGATCTGCGGCGGCATGTGCTCCTGCGCCACCTGCCACATCTACGTCGATCCGGCATGGCTGCCGAAGATCCCGGCCCCGATGTCCGACGAGCGCGAGCTGCTGCAGGAGCTCGCGCACGTCAAGGAAGGCTCGCGCCTGTCCTGCCAGGTCGACATGACCGACGCGCTCGACGGCCTGCGCGTCACGATCGCTCCCGACGAATGACCGGTCGCCGCGTCGCGGCGCCCGAGCGAGGACGGCACGATGGACTGGATGCTGCTGTTGGTGGTCGCGGGCGGTGCGGTGGCGCTGTGGCGCATCGCGCAGCAGCTGCGCGCCGCGCGCGCGCAGCGTGAGGAAGACTGGGACACGCGTCTCGTCGAGCGCCTGCGCCGCGGCGGCGGCATCGACCCGTTCCAGGCGGTGGAGGTCGATTTCTTCGTCGCGCTGCCCTCGCTGGAGTCGGCGCAGCGCGTCGTCGCCGCGCTCTCTGCCGAGGGCTTCGTCGCCGACCTGCGCGAGATCCCCGACGCGCCCGACCATCCCTACAGCGTGGATGCGCGCAAGGTGATGCAGATCAACGAGGTCGGCATCCGCTCGGCGTCTTCCAGGCTGCGCGAGCTCGCGGGCGCCGAGGGCGGCCGCTACGACGGTTGGGCGCCGGGCGGCGGCGCGCTCAGCGCCGCTCGGTCTGCCGCCGCACGGCCTCCGCGGCGGCGCGGATAGCCTCCGGGTCGCCGAGGTAGCGGCTGCCCGTCGGCCGCAGGGATGCGAGGGTGGAGCCTTCCTCGAAGCCGTAGACGAGCGGCACGCCGGTCGGCACGTTGAGCTCGGCGATGTCGGCTTCCGCGACCCCGTCCAGCATCTTGATCAGCGCCCGCAGGCTGTTGCCGTGCGCGACCACCATCACGTTGCGTCCCGCGAGCAGCTGCGGCGCGATGCGGTCGAAGAAATAGGGCTGCACGCGCGCCAGCGTCTCCTTCAGCGACTCCGTCGCCGGCAGCAGCGCCGGGTCGATCCCGGCGTAGCGCGGGTCGAAACGCGGGTGGCGCGGGTCGTCGGCCGCGAGCGGCGGCGGCGGCACGTCGTAGCTGCGCCGCCAGACCTTCACCTGGGCCTCGCCGTGGCGCGCCACCGTCTCGGCCTTGTCGAGGCCCTGCAGCGCGCCGTAATGCCTTTCATTGAGCCGCCAGCTGCGCTCGACCGGGATCCACATCCGGTCCATGGCGTCGAGCATGATCCAGAGGGTGCGGATCGCGCGCTTGAGCACCGAGGTGTAGGCGAGGTCGATGCCGATGCCGGCGGCCAGCAGTTCGCGCCCGGCGCGCGCCGCTTCCTCGCGGCCCTGCGGCGACAGGTCGACGTCGGTCCAGCCGGTGAAGAGGTTGTCCACGTTCCAGGTGCTCTGGCCGTGGCGGACGAGGACGAGCTTTCCGACCGGCATCCGGTATCTCCGCTGGGTGCGCCCGGGGCGGGCGGCGCGAATCCTAGCACGGCCTCTGCACGGGTGCGGATGGCGGCGCCTGTTCGCTGTGTGGCCAGAGCATGGTCGGACAGCCGTCCGCCGTGCGGCCGGTCGCCGTCCGTTATACCCTCCACCAAAAGCGCCGGGTCCCAAGATATACGGCGCATCACGAACGGGGGTCACCGAGATGGAACAGTCTGCGTCCGCAGCCGCTGCGCCGAAGCCGCCTTCGGGCGTGATGAAGACCTTCTACCGGCCGCCCTGGATCGGGCTGCTCGCCTTCGCCTTGGTGTTCGTGGTGCAGGCCATCGGCCACACCGTGATGATCGTGATGGAGAACTTCTGGCCGGGGCCGAAGTACGTGCTGCAGTCGGCGTTCGCGATGGGCGCGCTCGGTGCCGTGCTGCTGTGGATCGGGATGCGCAGCAAGAACGAAGTGGCCGCCACCTGGCTCGGCTTCTGGGCGGGCATGCTGATGTGGACCGGCTGGATCGAGTTCTCGTTCGTGTGGTCGTCGGACGTCCTCGGCGTCGCCGATCTCGCCGACAAATACAAGCCGGGCGCCATCGCCACCAAGAACGAGTACCTGGTGATGATGTCCTCGATCGGGCTCATGGCCGCCACCTTGGTCTGCTTCCTGCTCAACAAGGAGACCAAGTGCAACTTCTTCGTGTGGTTCCAGCGCAAGCTCGGGCTCAAGGTGGGCAAGCCCAACCCCGCCCACGAGCGCAACTTCGCCTGGATCACCGCGCTCGAGACGATGTACGTCATCTGGTTCTTCTACCTGCTGCTGCTCTTCATCTATGACGACGGCATCCTCGGTGACCGCCACCCCGTCACCTACGGCATCTTCTTCCTGAACGTCATCTGGGCGGTGTACCTGTTCCTGCGGCTGATGAAGTTCTGGAAGGTGACCACCGCGATCCGCTACGGCATCCCGACCGCGATCGTCGCGTGGAACGCGGTCGAGATCGCCGGTCGTTGGCACCTATTCACCGAGTTCTGGGAGCACCCGGGCGATTTCGCGCTCGAGCTCTCCCTGATCACCGTCGGCATCGTCATCGCGGCGCTGCTCGCGGTGCGCACGCCCGCGCACGAGAAATCGAGGTTGTCGCGGGAGCAGCGGGCCGAGGGCGCGACCTAAGCGGTCAGGTGCCCGTCCACGCCGCGTTCGCAGCGCACCGCGCGTGTCGCGCGGGTGGCCGCCAGCAAGGAGTCGTTGAACGCCTTGCGGTCGCGGGCCGCGGGCGGGTGGTGCAGATGGCAGGCGATGCCGCCGAAGAGCAGCGCTTGGCGCTGCACGCCTGCATGGCCCAGCCTCGCGCAGAGTTCCTTGTCCTCCGGACCCCAGCCCTCGAAACGCTCGTCATAGCCGTTGACCCGCAGCAGGTCATCGCGCCAAAAACCCTGGTTGCAGGACTTCACGGCGAGCGC
>RFTM01000283.1 GCA_009923475.1 Gammaproteobacteria bacterium
CAAAGGGCTCGCCCTCAACGACGTCGTCCTGCAAAAGAGTCAAAGTGGCCATCTGATCGATTTCGAGACCTCGATCGACGGACGCTTCGTCAACAGTCACGGCGGCGATGGGCTCGTCGTCGCGAGCGCCACCGGGTCCACCGCGTACGCGCTCTCTTGCGGCGGGCCGATCGTCGATCCGTCACTCGAGGTCGTGGTCGTCACGCCGATTTGTCCGCATACGCTTTCAGACCGACCGATCGTCGTGTCCGCCCACTCGGTGATCAACATCACCCTGATCGATCGCCCGGACTCGTCGGCCGAAGTCGCCTGCGACGGGCGTTCGCTCGCGCCCCTCAATCCCGGCGATACGCTCACCATTCACACCGCGGGTGCGCGTATTACGCTGCTGCACCCCGAGGGCTACGACTACTTCAAACTGCTGCGCAGCAAGCTCAACTGGGGTCGCCGGGCGTTCGACACCCCGGCCTGAGGCGATCGCGTGCTCATCCACCTGCAGGTCCGTGACTTCGCGATCATCGACGCCGTCGAGATCGAGCTCGGCGGCGGCCTCACCGTCCTCACCGGCGAGACCGGTGCCGGCAAGTCGATCCTGGTCGATGCGTTGCAGCTCGCGGTCGGCGCCCGTGCGGGCGCCGAAGCCATCCGCCACGGCGCGGAGCGTGCGGAGGTCGCCGCCACGTTCGACCTGCGCCGCGCCGACCCTGCGTTGCGCCGTCTCCTCGAAGAGCAGAGCATCGACGCCGACGATGAGCTCGTGGTGCGGCGCGTGGTCACCCGCGAGGGCAAGTCGCGCGCCTACCTCAACGGCCAGCAGGTGCCGATCCAGGTGCTGCGCGAGGCCGGCGGCCTGCTCGCCGAGATCCACGGCCAGCACGAGTTCCAATCGCTGCTGCGGTCGGCGGCGCAGCGCCAGCTGCTCGACGCCTACGCCGGAGCCGAGACACTCGCCGCCGAGGTCGCTGCGCTGCACCGCGAGCGGCTCGCCCGCGCCGCCGAGCTCACAGCCCTCGAGGAGGCCGCGCGGGACCGGGACGCCCGCCTCGACCTGCTGCGACATCAGGCCGGCGAGCTCGACGCGCTCGCATTGCAGCCCGCCGAACTGCCCGCGCTCACCGCCGAACGTTCCCGCCTCGCCAACAGCGGCCGCCTCGCGCAGGCGGCGCGTGGCGCCCTCGAGATGCTCTACGAGGCGGACTCGGGCAGCGCGCACGCGCTCGCCGCGCGCGCCCATGCGGCGCTGCGCCAGGCGGCCGCGCTCGATGCCCGCCTCGACGCCCTGCTGCCCGGACTCGAGGCCGCCGTGATCGGCCTCGCCGATGCCTCGCGCGAGCTCACCCGCTACCTCGATGGGCTCGAAAGCGACCCGGCCCGGCAAGAGGCGGTCGAGACGCGGCTCGCCGCCATCGAAGCGTTGTCGCGCAAACATCGGATCGCGCCCGACGCGCTGCCCGCCAAGGCCGAGGAACTGCGCGCCGAGCTCGCCCGGCTCGAGGGCGTCGAGCAGGCCCTGGAGGGCCACCGCGAGGCGGTGCGCACCGCCGGTCGTCGTTGGCGCGAGGCGGCGGAACGCCTGTCCAAGGCGCGCCGTCAGGCGGCCCAAGCGCTCGGGCGCGACATCAGCGCCCGCATGCAGACCTTGGGGATGACGGGCGGCCGCTTCGAGTCGGCGCTGCATCCCCTCGCCTCTGCCGACGGAACAGACAGCGCGCCGGGCGGCCTCGAGGACGTCGAGTTCCTGGTGTCGGCCAACACGGGCCAGCCGCCGCGGCCGCTCGCCAAGGTGGCCTCCGGCGGCGAACTGTCGCGCTTGTCGCTCGCGGTGCAGGTGACCTTGGCGACACGCGCGACCGCCGACGCCGGCGGACCACCGAGCGTGTGCATGGTCTTCGATGAAGTCGACTCGGGCGTCGGCGGCGCGGTCGCCGAGATCGTCGGCCGCGAACTCGCCGCGCTCGGGCGCCGCGCCCAGGTGCTCTGCGTCACCCACCTGCCCCAAGTGGCGGCGCTCGGCAGCCGGCACCTGCGGGTCAGCAAACTCACCGACGGCCAGACGACCCGCACCCAGATCACTGCCCTGCAGGGCCCGGCCCGCATCGAAGAGGTCGCACGGATGCTGGGCGGCGTCTCGATCACCGCGACGGCGCGCGGCCATGCCGCCGAGATGCTGGAGGCGGGCGCACAGGCCGCCCGCGGCGCAACGGTCAGCCGGCCGGCGGAGCCGGACGGTGGGGGCAATCCTGCCGGCGGCAGTGCCCGTAGATCACGAGGGCGTGCTCGCTGATCTCGAAGCCGAGGCGCCGGGCGACGGCATGCTGGCGCTCCTCGATGCCGTCATCCATGAACTCCTCCACCCGGCCGCAATCGAGGCACAGGATGTGGTCGTGGTGCGCGCCGGCGTTGAGCTCGAACACCGCCACACCGTCGGCGAAGTGGTGACGCGTCACCAACCCGGCCGCCTCGAACTGGGTCAGCACCCGGTAGACCGTCGCGAGGCCGATGTCCTCGCGCGAGTCGGAAAGGCGGCGGTGGATGTCTTCGGCCGAAAGATGCCGCTCCCCGCTGCGCTCGAGGATGTCCAGGATCTTCACTCGGGGCAGCGTGACCTTGAGTCCCGCCTTGCGCAGATCGTTGCTTTCCACGGGGGGTCGGCCTGTTGGGGTAGAATGCCGATTATGAGTCATGCCCCCCACGCGGCTCCAGCGGCCCGTCAACCCGCGCTGCGCCGAACGATGCTGCTGCCGCTGCTGCTGCTCGCCTTGCCCTTGTCCGGCGGCTGCGTGTACCGCATGGCCGTCCAGCAGGGCAATTTCCTCGATGCCCGGCAGGTCAACCAGGTGCAGGTCGGCATGACCCGCTCGCAGGTGCGCTTCCTGCTCGGCACGCCGATGCTGCCGCCCGCCTTCGACAACGACCGCTGGGACTACCTGTACACGCTGCAGCTGCGGACGCTGCAACGACCCCTGAGGCAGCGCCTGACCGTCTACTTCGAGAACGACAAGGTGTCGCGCATCGAGAACGACGGCGCACCGACCAGCGATCCCGCCGCTGCCGTTCCGGACGCAGCACCGGCTACCGACGCCGCGAGCC
>RFTM01000284.1 GCA_009923475.1 Gammaproteobacteria bacterium
CGGCCAAGCCCGCCGCCAAGCCCGACGCCAAGCCGGGCGCGCCCCGCGAGCTCGACTGGGACGAGCTGCTGCCGAAGGACGCGCGCGCCAAGTTCGCGGGCGGCCCGCCGCCGCCGGTGCACGACACGCTCGGCGAGGGCGGCCTCGCCGCGCAGCAGGTGATGGACTTCTCGGTCAACAAGGACCTCGACGGCGCCGAGGTCAAGATCCCGGGCTTCATCGTGCCGCTCGACGTCGGCAAGGACGGCCTCGTCTCCGAGTTCTTCCTCGTGCCCTACTTCGGCGCCTGCATCCACGTGCCGCCGCCGCCGCCCAACCAGATCGTCTACGTGCGCATGGCGAAGGGCATCGCCCTCGACTCCATCTACGAGGCCTACTGGATCAGCGGCCGCATGAAGGTCGTCAGCAAGAGCACGCGCCTCGGCGCCTCGGCCTACCAGCTCGCCGCCACCAACGTCGAGATCTACAAGTACTGACGGGGACCCCGCCATGCCCACGCTCTTCGAGCGCATCGTCGCCCGCGAACTGCCCGCCGACATCGTCCACCAGGACGACCGCGTCACCGCGTTCCGCGACATCCATCCGCGGGCGCCGGTGCACATCCTCGTCGTGCCGAACAAGGCGATCGCCACCGCCGACGACATCGAGGACGCCGACGAGGCGCTGGTCGGCCACATGTTCACGGTGGCCCGCGACCTCGCGCGCCGCGAGGGCATCGCGAAGGACGGCTACCGTCTGATCATCAACTGCAACGCGCACGGCGGGCAGGAGGTCTACCACCTGCACGTGCACCTGGTCGGCGGCGCGCCCCTCGGCCCGATGCTCTGCCGATGATGGCGGCCGCCGCGCCGCGCGGCCTCTACCCGCCGATCGAGGTCAACCGCAGCGGCATGCTGCGGGTCTCGCCGCTGCACGAGATCTATTGGGAAGAAAGCGGCAACCCCGCCGGCAAACCGGTGGTGTTCCTGCACGGCGGCCCGGGCAGCGGCACCGACCCGCGCCAGCGCCGCTTCTTCGACCCCGCGCGCTACCGCATCGTGCTCTTCGACCAGCGCGGCTGCGGCCGCAGCCGCCCTTACTCCAGCCTCGTCGACAACACCACCTGGCACCTCGTCGAGGACATGGAGCGGCTGCGCGAGCATCTCGGCATCGCGCGCTGGCAGCTGTTCGGCGGTTCATGGGGCTCGACGCTGGCGCTGGCCTACGCCGAGGCCCATCCGTCGCGGGTCACCGAGCTCGTGCTGCGCGGGATATTCTTGGTGCGGCCCTGGGAGTTCGCCTGGTTCTACGGCACGCCCGACGGCACCGGCGCGCTCTACCCCGACCTCTACGAGCGCTTCATCGCACCGATCCCGCCCGCCGAGCGCGACGACGTGATGGGCGCCTACTACCGCCGGCTGACGAGCGACGATCCGGCGGTGCGCCGCACCGCGGCGCGCACCTGGTCGACCTGGGAAGGCGCGACGAGCTTCCTGCGCCTCAACCCCGACTACCTCTCCAAGTTCGACGACGAAGCCACGTCCGATGCGTTCGCGCGCATCGAGTGCCACTATTTCGTGAACGGCGGCTTCCTGCGCACGCCGACGCAGTTGCTCGACGACGTGCCGCGCATCCGCCACCTGCCGGCGGTCATCGTGCAGGGCCGCTACGACATCGTCTGCCCCATGAAGAGCGCCTGGGACCTGCACAAGGCATGGCCCGAGGCCGACCTGCGCATCGTGCCCGATGCGGGGCACTCGGCCTTCGAACCCGGCATCCTCGCCGAGCTCGTCGCCGCCACCGACCGTTACGCGACCGGGCCCTGAGCCGCGCGACGGCCGCCCGCCGCTAGGCGGGGGGCAGCAGCCCGCGCGCCGCAAGCCACTCGCGGGCGTCGCCCGCGTCCTCCGCGAACCAGCGCGCCGCCGACCCGAGACGGAAGCTGTAGCCCCAGGCGTCCATGTCGGCCATCAACCGTGCGCGGCCGGCGCCGGACAAGCGGTCGGCCCACAGGATCTGCAGGTAGCAGACCGCGTTCTCCTCGGCATCGTCGCCGCCCGCGTCGCGATCGAGCCCGGCCCGGCGCTCGGGCGTCATGCAGACGTAGTGCGCGGCCTCGTGCAAGGCCGAGTGCAGCGGCGTGTCGGGACGCAAGTAGAGGACATCGGCGATGAGCCCCGCCGCAGGCCGGCGACGCGCTGCAGCACGACGCCCGCGACTTCCTCGGCCAGCGACTCGCGCAGCTGCTCGCGCTCGCGCTCCTTGGCGAGCGCGCGGCGCTCGTCGAAGGTGAGGCTGCGCGAGGCCGAGACCTCGGCCGAGGAGATGCGCCGCGTGCCGCCCGCGTCCAGCGAGAAAAGCACCACCTGCGTGAGCTCGTACTCTCTCGGGATGTTGCGCGCCGAAACCGAAGCCACCCGCTCGAGCAGCTCGTCGCGCTCGATGCGCAGCACCGCGGCGCCGGAGGCCGCGGCATCGTCGGTGACGAGCGCCGCGCCCGAGGATGCCAGCCGCCGGCGCAGCGCCTGCGCGAAGGGCGTGCGGTCGTCGGCGGCATCGAGGCGCACGGCTGCGACCACCGCGGGCAACGGCGAGCGGCCCTGCAGCGTGAAGCCGCAACCGCCCGCCAGCGCGGCGCAGGCGACGAGCAGGGCTCGGGCGGAGGCGCGCGCCATCAGACCACCACGTTGACGAGCTTGCGCGGCACGACGATGACCTTCTTGGGTGCGGCGTCGCCGATGAAGCGGCGCACGGTCTCGTCGGCGAGCGCGGCGGCGCGCACCGTCGCCTCGTCGGCGTCCGGCGGCACCGACACCTGGCCGCGCAGCTTGCCGTTCACCTGCACCACGAGCGTGATCGCCTCCTGCACCAGCGCCGCCGGGTCGGGCTCGGGCCAACGCAGGTCGACGATGGCGTCGGCGTGGCCGAGCGCATGCCACAGCGCGTGGCAGATGTGCGGCGTCATGGGCGAGAGCGCGATCACCGCGATCTCGAGCGCCTCCTGCACCACCGCGCGCCCGGCGGGCGAGCGGTCCTCGAAGCGGCCGACCGCGTTCAGCAGCTCCATCACGAACACCGGGCCTGGATCGAACTGCGGCCGCTGGATCT
>RFTM01000285.1 GCA_009923475.1 Gammaproteobacteria bacterium
CCCGACCAGCCAGTGCATGGTCTGCCACATGCACCAGCCGAACATGTTCATGAACAGCTTCCTCGGCTACACCATGTGGGACTACGAGTCCGACGCGCCGTCGATGTGGCCCGCGGAGCAGCGGTTCCCGACCGCGGAGGAGATGCGCGCGGTGCTCGACCGCAACCCCGAGGGCGCCGCGCCTCGCGGCAAGTGGGCGGACCCCGCCTTCCTCGCCGAGGTCAGCAAGCTCAACCCGACGCTCAAGGACACGCAGTTCGCCGACTACCACGGCCACGGCTGGAACTTCCGCGCCATCCACCCACGCTGCGCACCTCGGGGCCGGCCGCCTCGACGAGCGGCACCGACCTCTCGCTGATCCGCAACCCGGACGGCTCGCGACGCTTCGAGTGGCGCGGCGACACGCTGGTGCAGCGCTCCGCGGTGACGCCTGGTCTCGAGTGGGAAGTGTCGCAGATCAAGGACTCGGCCGTGCCCGGCAACCGGCACTACGACGCCAAGGCCGCGCGCGCCCACACCATGTCGCGCGACACGAGGACGCAGCGCTGGGGTCCGGACATCCCCTGGGAGATGCTGGCCCACAACGACGACAAGATGGAGTGCTACACCTGCCACACCTCGTGGACCACGAGCTGCGGCGGTTGCCACCTGCCGATCGAGGCCAACTGGAAGACCGCGCGCCACCGCTACGAGGGCGGCGAGACGCGCAACTACGCCACCTACAACCCGCAGGTGGCGCGCGAGGACATCTTCATGCTCGGCCTGCGAGGGCCCTCCGAGGGCGGCAAGATCGCGCCGGTGCGGTCATCGTCGGCGCTGGTGCTCTCCTCGACGAATTCCAGCCGCGAACGGATCTACGTGCAGCAGCCGCCGATCGCGGCGTCAGGCTACAGCTCGCAGGCGATGAACCCGCATTACCCGCACACCGAGCGCAAGACCGAGACCAAGGGCTGCAGCGACTGCCATCTCGCGCGCGACGGCGACAACAACGCCATCATCGCGCAGACGCTCGGCTACGGCACGCAGTTCATCAACTTCACCGGGCTCAACGCCTACGTCGGCACCGGCAAGGGCGTCACCGCCGTCGAGGTCACCGAGTACGACGAGCCGCAGGCGGTGATCGGCAGCCACCTGCACCGCTACGCCTACCCCAAGTGGTATGGCGAGCATGTCGCGCGCGACCGTCGGCTGCAGCGAGCCAGCGCGCTCGCCGGCGAGGCCGCAGGCTGCGTGCAGCTGCGCGGCGAGTACCTGTTCTCGGCCGAGGGGCGGCGCGGGCTGCGCGTGGTCGATGTCGCGAGCGTCGCCAACAAGGGCTTCAGCCAGAAGATCGTCAGCGCGCCGTTCTCGCCGCTCGGGCACCGCACGCAGGTCGCGAGCCGTGACGCCACCTGCGTCGCGCTGCCGACCACGCAGCCCGTGCACCCGCCGCGCAACGAGGGCGAGCTGATGCGCAAGGCCAACCTCGAGCAGCCCTTCCTGCCGATCTACAACTACGCGCTCGTCACGGATGCCGTCGAAGGGCTGATCGTGGTCGACGTGAACACGCTCGCGGACGGCGAGTTCCGAAACAACTTCCTCGAGCGCGCCCTGACCTGGAACCCCGACGGGCGGCTCACCGGCGCTCGACGGCTGGTCATCGCCGGTAACCTCGTCTACGTCGTCACCGCACGGGCCCTGCTGGTGGTCGACATGACCGCGCCGATGCGACCGGCGCTGCTCGCCGAGCTGCCGCTCGACGATCCGCGCGCGGTGGCGCTGCAGTTCCGCTACCTCTTCGTGACCACGGCGCGCGGGCTGGAGGTGATCGACGTCACCCGGCCGGCGGCGCCGCGGCGGGTGCCGGGTGCCGCGGTGCCGCTTGCGCATGCCGCCGGCCTCACCGTCGCGCGGACCTACGCTTACGTGGCGGACGGCGCCGACGGCATCGCGATCGTCGACATCGAGCGGCCGGAGCGGCCGGCGCTGCTGCGTTCATGGAACGCGGACGGCGGCATCGTGGACGCGCGCGACGTGACGATCGCCTCCACCAACGCATCGCTCTTCGCCTATGTCGCCGACGGCAAGGCCGGCCTCAAGGTGGTGCAGTTGACGAGCCCGGCCTCGCAGCCGAACTTCTACGGCTTCAGCCCGGAGCCGCGCCCCGAGCTCATCGCCTGGTACGGCACGCGCGCGCCCGCGCTGTCGTTGTCGCGGCCGTTGGAGCGCGACCGCGCGGTCGACGAGAGCGGGGGACAGGTGGCCGTGTTCGGCCGCCGCGGTTCGCGCCCGTTCAACCTCGCGGAGATGCGGCGGATGTACCTCGATGCGGACGGCGAGCCGTGGTTCGTCGATGATGCGCCGGCGACGCCGGCCGCGCCGCCGCTGCGACAAGCCCGGACGGAGGTGAAGCGATGACGCGCCAGGATGCACCGGCGAGGCTATCCCGACGGGCGGCGCAGGCCCTGCTGCTCTGCCTGCCGCTGGCGGCGCCCGCCGCCGATGTCCCGAAGGACGCGAAGCACGAGGGCGCGGCCTCCTGCGCCTCCTCGCTCTGCCATGGCTCGTCGCGCCCGCTGGACGCGCATGGCGCGCTGCAGAACGAGTACGTCACCTGGTCGCAGTTCGATCCGCATTCGGGCGCGTACCGCGCGCTGCTGGGCGCGCGCAGCCGCCAGATGGCGGCGCGTCTCGGCATCGGCCCCCCCGAGAAGGCGCCGCAATGCCTCGCCTGCCACGCGGAGGTGGTCCCTGCCGCGCGGCGCAGCCCGCGCCATCAAGTGTCGGACGGCGTGGCCTGCGAGTCCTGCCATGGTCCGGCGAGCGCGTGGTTGCCGACGCATCACCAGTCACCGGCGGTGACCCATGCCGACAACCTCGCGCGCGGCCTGGTCGCGCTCGAGCGGCCGGCGGTGCGCGCCGAGACCTGCACCGCCTGCCATGTGGGCGATGCGACACGCTTTGCGAGCCACGCCATCATGGCGGCCGGCCACCCGCGCCTCGTCTTCGACCTGGAGACCTACGGCGAGCTGTGGCGCACCAGCGGCGGGCGCGAGCACCATCGCAAGGCCCAGGGCGCGGCGAGCGCGCCGG
>RFTM01000286.1 GCA_009923475.1 Gammaproteobacteria bacterium
CGAAGCCTACACCGCCCGCTGACCGCGCAGGCGGACGGGGTCACCCCACCCGTCCCACCACCGGCACCAGGGCGCCGGTCACGCCGCTCGCGGCGGGCGACAACAGGAACGCGACCACCTCGGCGATCTCGGTCGGCGTCACCCAGCGGCTGGGGTCGGCGTCCGGCATGTCGCGCCGGTTGGCGGGGGTGTCGATGACTGAAGGCATGACGGCGTTCACCCGCACGCCGTTCGTGAGCTCCTCGGCGGCCAGCGCCTCGGTGAGCCGCGACACCGCCGACTTGGCGGCGGTGTAGGCGCCCATCCCCGCCCCGGCGCGCGCGGTCGCCGCGGCGGACACATTGACGATGGCGCCCCGCGAGGCGCGCAGCGCCGGCAGCGCGAGGCGGCTGGCCTCGAAGGCCGTCTGCACATTGATGCGGTACATCCGCTCCCACGACGCCCAACCGCCCTCGCCCACGGTCTCCCAGACGAAGCCGCCGGCGACGTTGACGAGGCCGGTGACGGGCTCGCCCACTTGCGCGATGAGCGCCGCCCCGGCCGCCGGGTCCGCGAGGTCGATGCCGCCGAACGAGAGCCGCTGCCCGGCCTGCGGGATGGTGGGCGCGAGGTCGACGGCGGCGACCGCCTGACTGTGGGCGCTGAGCGTGGCGATGACCGCTTGGCCGAGGACGCCGGCGGCTCCGGTGACGAGGATCATGGCGGGGCTCAGGCCGCGAGGACCGGCAACCGCCGCACGCGCTTGCCGGTGAGCGCGGCGAGCGCGTTGACGAGCGCCGGTGCCGCGGGCGGCACGCCGATCTCGCCGACGCCGCTCGGCGCAGCGCGGCTCGGCACGATGTGCACCTCGATGGCCGGCGCCTCGGCGATGCGCATCAGCGGATAGGTGTCGAAGTTGCCCTCGCGCACCGCGCCACCCTCGAAGGTGACCTTGTCGCGCAGCGCGGCGGAGAGGCCGAAGATGACGGACCCTTCGATCTGCTGGCGGATGAGGCCGGGGTTGATGGGGGTGCCGACATCGACGGCGACGACGACGCGATGCACGCGCGGCAGACCGTCCGCCGACATCGACACCTCGACCACCTGCGCCACGGCGCTGCCGAAGCTGGTGCAGAGCGCGACGCCGCGGGCGACGCGCGCGCCATCCGGCGCGAAGGCGGGCGGAGCCGCCCAGCCGGACTTCTCTGCAACGAGGCGGAGCACCGCGTGCTCGCGCGAGGCCGGGTCGAGATGCGCCAGCCGGAAGGCCACCGGATCGGCGCCCGCCGCCTGCGCGAGCTCGTCGATGGCGCTCTCCATGATGAACGCCTGGTAGGAATAGCCGACCGAGCGCCACACGCCGACCGCGACCGGCAGCGGCACGATCTCGTTCTCGACCCGCAGGTTCGGGATGCGGTAGGCCTGGTCCGAGGCGCCCTCGACCGCCGACTTGTCGGGGCCGGGCGGCGCGAAGCCGAGCAGCCGCGTGGTCAGCGCGACGTTCGCCGACTGCACCGCCGAGCGCGCGTGCAGCGCGACGATGCGGCCGTCGGCCACCGCGCCCTCGACGCGCGACGCCGCGGCGGGCCGGTAGAAATCGTTGCGCATGTCATCTTCGCGGGTCCACTGCAGCTGCACCAGCTTGCCCGGGTGCTCACGCGCGATGCTCGCGGCCTGCAGCACGATGTCGAGCTCGGTGCGGCGGCCAAACGCGCCGCCGAGCGCGACGCTGCGGATCTCCACCGCCTCTTCTTCGAGACCGAGGAGCTTCGCCACCGCCTTGCGCGCCACATCGGGCACCTGGTGGCCCACATGCAGCACCGCCCGCTTGCCGTCGACCTTGGCGCAGCAGGACATCGGCTCCATCGCCGCGTGCGCGAGCCAGGGCAGCTCGTACTCGGCGCTGATCTTGGTGGTGGCGGCCGCCAGCGCCTTCGGGGCATCGCCCGCATCGACGAAGGTCTGCGGATCGCGGCCCTCGCGCACCGACTTCCAGAGCGCCGCGCGCAGCGCTTCGGCATCGCCCGGCACGGCGGCAGCGCCCTTCGCGCCGTCCTTGCCGGCGGCCGGCTGCCAGGTCGGCACCAAAGCCGCCGCCGCGCGACGTGCCTGCCAGGTGCCGTCGGCCACCACGCCCACCGCCGCCGCCGAACCGGCGAGCGAGGGCAGCTTCACCACGCCGCGCACGCCCGGCATCGCGAGCGCGGCCTTGTCGTCGAGCGCGCCGAGCACCGCGTCGCGCTGCGGCGCATGCGCCAGCGCGGCGAACAGCATGCCGGGCTCGCGGACATCGCAGGCGTAGTTGGCGAGGCCCGTCACCTTGGCGAGCGCATCGAGGCGCGTCAGCGGCTGGCCGATGATCTTGAACGCGGCGTGATCTTTGAGCGCGACCTCGCCCACCTCGGGCAGCGCCGCGGGCTTGCCGTCCTTGCCGGCGGCGAGCTTCGCCACCACCGCGCCGTAGCCCATCGAGCCTGCGCGCGGGTGCGTGACCTTGCCGTCGGCGGCGCTGCACTCGGCGGCGGGCACCGCCCACTCGCGCGCCGCGAGCGCGACCAGCGTCGCCCGCGCGGCAGCGCCCGCCTCGCGCATCGGCTGCCAGAGGTCCGGGATGCTGGTCGAGCCGCCCGTCACCATCATGCCCATGAGGCCCGTGACCTTGTCGGCGACGTTGCGCCCGATGCGGCGCAGCCTGCCGTCGCCCTCGGTCGAGAACGGCAGCGAACCCTGGGTGACGATGAAGTTGCGGTAGATGGGGTCGATGGGCGACTGCTCGATGCCGACCTTGCGCCAGTCGCAGTCGAGCTCCTCGGCGAGCATCATCGCGAGGCCCGTGTGCACGCCCTGGCCCATCTCGCAGCGCGGCACGATGACCGTGACCGCGTCGTCCGCGCCGATCTTGACCCAGCCGTTGAACGCGAGCTCGCCGTCCTTGAGCGGCAGCGGCGCCTTGCCGCGCAGCCGCGTAGGCGCGGGCAGCACCGCCCAACCGACCACCAGGGCCCCGACACCGCCGAGGCCCGCCAGCAAGAACGTGCGTCTTTTCATGGGGAAACGATAACACGCCGAGGCACCTTGCCG
>RFTM01000287.1 GCA_009923475.1 Gammaproteobacteria bacterium
GCGGCTGCGGCGCCGCGGCGCGTGAAGATCTGCACCACGCCGCCCATGGCATCGGCGCCGTAGAGGCTGGAACGGGGCCCGCGCACGATCTCGATGCGCTCGATGGTGTCGATGGGCAGGTCCTGTACCACCGGGATGCCGGTGGTCACCGACCCGATGCGCACGCCGTCGACCAGCCACAGCACGTGGTCGGACTCGCCGCCGCGCAGGTAGACGGAGGTCGGCTGGCCGACACCGCCCTGCCGGGCCAGCGAGAAGCCCTCGACGCCCGCGAGCAGTTCATCGAGGGTGCGTGCCTGGAGGCGCTCGATGTCCGCGCGCTCGATGACGGTCACCGACGAAAGCGTGTCGTCGAGCGACTCGGGCAGGCGCGAGGCCGTGACCACCACGGTGTCCTGCCCGCTGCCCGCGGCAGCCGCGACACCCGAGGCGAGGACGAACAAGGACGCACCGCAGAGCATGCGGACGGACGCCGAAGCGCGAAGGATCTTCATGCCAACACTCCCACGCGCAATCCACCCGTGCGCGTACAGTCGCACCGTGAGGCCGGTCTCCGGACTTGCGAGGGCGTTGCCGCCGGGCGATGCCTTCCCACGACCGCTGGGGTCGCAGTGGCTCTGAGATCGCCCTGCCTCGCTTACCGTTGCGGGGGCAGTGCCGGAATCGTGGCCATCAGGCCACCCACCGGCTTCCCGTTTCACCCATGACGCGGAATGCGTCACGAGCACCTCTCGGATGTCGCGGACTTTAGTCCCGCCGCGCTTGCGCGTCAACGATGCGCCGCATCAGGAACTGCAGGAGAGCGCCGAGCAACCGGGCTTGTGACGCGCCCACTCGGGCCGCCGCGCCGCGTAGGGCTCGTGACCGGGCTGCTCTTCATAGGGCCGACGCAGCACCGCAAGCAGTTCGCGCAGCGGCGCATCATCGCCCGCGGTGGCAGCGTCGATCGCCTGCTGCGCAAGGTAATTGCGCGGCAGGTAGCGCGGGTTGGCGGCCTCCATGCGTGCGATACGCCATGCGGGGGGCTGCTGCTCGCGCGCCGCGCGGGCGAGCCAACGCTCGACCCAAGCCTGCCAACGCGCCGTGAGCGCGGCATCGAGCGCGCGCTCGTCGTAGAGCGCGGCGCGCAACAGCATATGGAGGTCGCCTGCAGGCAAGCCAGACAGTCCGCGGAACAGGATCGGCATGTCGGTCTCGGCTGCGGCGAGCAATGCGAAGAGCTCGGCGAGCAGCGGCTCGTCCGCATCCTCGAGCGCCAGCAACCCGAGCTTCGCCGCGAGCATCTCCCGATGGTGGCGGGCGAAGGCATCCCGGTACCGCTCGAGCGCGCGCTGCAGGCCGTCGTCGTCGGCGCCCAGCGGTCGCAGGGCGCCGGCCAGCCGCGCAAGGTTCCACAGCGCGATCTGCGGTTGCCGACCGTAGCAATAGCGGCGGCCCTGGGCGTCGGTGGTGTTCGGCGTCCACGCCGGGTCGTAACCCTCGAGGAACCCGTACGGTCCGTAATCGATGGTGAGGCCCAGCACCGACATGTTGTCGGTGTTCATCACGCCGTGCACGAAACCCACCCTCATCCAGTGCGCGACCATCAGCGCAGTGCGCTCCGCCACCTCGCCGAGCCACGCCACCGGCGCCTCCGGCGCGAGCGGGTCGATGTGCGGGAAGAAGCGGCGCAGCGTGCGCTCGAACAGCGCCCCCAGCAGCCCGTGCTCGTCGGTCGCGGCGTGGATCTCGAAGTTGCCGAAACGCAGGAACGTCGGCGCCACGCGGCAGACGATCGCGCCCGGTTCCGGGCGGGCGTCGCCGTCGTAGAACATGTCGCGCACCACCGGCTCGCCGGTGCCGACGAGGCTCAATGCGCGGGTCGTCGGCACGCCGAGCGCATGCATCGCCTCGCTGCACAGGAACTCGCGCAGGCTCGAGCGCAGCACGGCCCGGCCGTCCGCGAAGCGCGAGTACGGGGTGAGGCCCGCGCCCTTCAATTGCAGCTCGTGCAGCCGCCCGTCCGGACCCTGCATCTCGCCGAGGGTGATCGCACGGCCGTCGCCGAGCTGCCCGGCCCAATTGCCGAACTGGTGGCCGCCATAGCGCGCCGACCAAGGCCGCATCCCCGGCGCGAGCGCGTTGCCCGCGAGGATGTCGAGCGCGCGGCTGCCGGCAGGCGGGCGCGCAAGTCCGAGCTCGGCGGCGAGCTCATCGGACCAACCGATCAGCCGCGGCGCCGCCACCGGCGTCGGCGCGACGCGGCTCGCGACCACGCCGGGCAGCTGCCGCGGCGAGGGATCGCCGCCATCGTCGACCGGAAGGCCCGCGAGGAAATCGGCCCCGAAGGCGACCTCGGCAAGATCGCGGGCAGGCCCGTGGCCGGTCGTGGCGTGGTGGTCCATGAGGCCGGGATTCTCGCGGGCCGAGACTGCCGCGTCCACCGCCGGGATATCATCCGCCGGACATCCGTCCCGGCCCGCAGGTGCCGTCCGTCATGCGCGCACGCATCGCCTCCTTGCATCGTCATCCGGTGAAGTCCGGCCGCGTCATCGACCTCGCGTCCGCCCGTGTGGGGCGACATGGCCTCGAGTTCGACCGCTGTTGGCTGCTGGTGGACGCAGAGGACCGCTTCATCACCCAGCGCACGCACTCCGCCCTCGCACGCCTCGAAGCATCGCCAAGCGACAACGGCGGCCTTCGGCTGTCACATCCGGCAGCCGGGACGCTCGAACTGCCGCCGCCCGCCGCGTTGACGGCGCCGGGGGAGCTGCGCGAGGTCCGGGTCTGGAGCCGCAGGGTGACCGCGCGCGATTGCGGCGCCCGAGCGGCGGCCTTTGCCAGCGCCGTGGTCGGCGCCCCCGCGCGTCTGGTCGCGGCGATGGCCGACACCTTCCCGGACGGCTATCCGCTGCTCGTCTGCAACGCGGCCTCGCTCGCGGACCTGGCGGCGCGCTTGCCCGCCCCCATCCCGATGGCGCGGTTCCGCCCCAACCTGGTGGTTGAGGGCTGGGAGGCCTGGGAAGAGGACCGCATCGCCGAGTTGTGCATCGGCGCGGTGCGGCTGCG
>RFTM01000288.1 GCA_009923475.1 Gammaproteobacteria bacterium
CGCAGGCCTCGGCATCGACATCGCGTCCAAGGACTCATGCCAGGCGCGACGGTGGATCTCATGGGATGCCCCTCGTGCGCCCGCGACCGCGCGCTCAGCGCCTTCCTTCGCCTTGGGCGGCTTGCGGGGCGATACGGGCGACAAATCCGCGGTGTCCGCCCGTGCCGCCCCGAGATGAGTGGCCGCACGGTCTCCCGCAACGAGACGATCCGCGGCCGGCATCGCCGTGGACGGAACAGCCGACGCGCCCTGCCCTGCGGCTGCAACCGCGGCCGACACCGCTCGACCTGCGCCGCCAGCGAGCCCGGACTTGGCTGCTGCAGGCTGCGACTCCGTCGGTTTGGCCGGGTCGATGAGCACGATGCTCGGTTGACCGGTCGCCTCGGGCAAGGCATCCCCTCGCGCCGAAGACGGACGGCGCGGCGGCTTCGCGGTATGGGCACCATGCGCGGCGACAGCGGCAGGCGCGTTCGAGGTGAGGAATGACGGGAGGCACAGGCTGCCGGAGGATGACGGCAGGCCGGAGAGCCCGCCCTCCGGCGCGTCCTTGGTCGGGCGACCCATCGTCGACCCGGTCACCTCCATGCCGCGCTCAGAAGGCGACAGCCGCCTGATCGCGTCGGCCGCCGCAGACTCACGCGCTGCGGCGACCGCGACATCCGCGCCGGCGCGCGGCAGCACCCGCAGGAAGGTCGGCAAGTCGAGGGGTGCTCCGGAGGCATCGCCGCGGGTGCGGCCGTGATCCTCCCCAGAGCCCTGCGTGGTCGATACCTCCCGTGCCTCCTGTGCGCCCTGCGGCCCCGCGGACTCTGCGTGGGCAACCGGTGCCTCCATGACGTGTTGCGGGTCCGGTCGGACGGACCGGACG
Source organism: Gammaproteobacteria bacterium (assembly GCA_009923475.1). Lineage (GTDB taxonomy): Bacteria > Pseudomonadota > Gammaproteobacteria > Steroidobacterales > Steroidobacteraceae > UBA964. Next base: position 869 of record RFTM01000288.1, read on the forward strand.
GGCGGATCGCGCCGCTCGACGCGCGACATGAGTCCCGCGAAGGCGCTGCGCACGGGCGCGACGCTCACGACCTCCGGCGCGGTGCCTGAAACGGCATCGGGACCGGATGCCGTCCCGGCATCGGGAGGGGCCGGGATCTCGGCTGCACGCGCACGCGGACGGTGAGGCTCGAGCAAGCGGTCCAGGCCGCCTTTCATGGTCGGGGTCATGGCATCAAGCCTCGGCCGCGGCGGCGTAGCGCATACGGATCGCGCGTTCGTCGATGTCGCGCTGTTCGGCGCGGTCCTCGACCACGCGCTCCTCGACGCGCCAACGGTCGATCACCGCGGAGACGGCCTTCAGCTGGACGGCGACCTCGCGCCAACGCTGCTGGTCGAACTCCCGTTCCGCCGCGCAGCGCGTGATCACCTGACGTTGCTGCTCTATGGCCGCGTCGAGCCGGCCGAGGAAGGCGTGATAGTCGCGCAGCGCCGGGCCACCCATGCCGTCCGCGACCCGCCGCCCGAAACCCGCGAGGTACTCGCGGCGGTAGCGCTCGAGCTCCTCGAGCCTGGCCTCCGCCTCGCGCAGCCGATGGTCGGCCGCCTGGGCGCGGGCCGCGCGTTCGCGCTCGCCGCCCTCGAGGCTGTGACGATAACCGCTGATCCGTTGTTCGCGTTTCACCGATGTCTATCCCTTTGGGTTCAAGTCTCGCCTAGCAGGCGCTGCAAATCCGTGACGCTGTCCGCATATCCGGCCCGTTCATGCGGGCGCTGGGCCAGCGTCTGCTGGATGCGGGGCCAGAGCGCCACCGCCCGGTCGAGCAGCGGGTTGGCGCCCGGCTTCCAGGCGCCGAGGTTCACGAGCTCCCGCGACTGGTTGAAGGTGGAGATCAGCTCGCGCAGGCTCCGCGCCGCGTCGAGCTGCTCCTGCGGGACGATCTCGTGCATCACGCGGCTGATGGACGCCTCGATGTCGATGGCCGGGTACTGCCCCGATTCGGCGATCCGCCGCGACAGCACGATATGGCCGTCGAGGATCGCCCGCGCGGAGTCCGCGATCGGGTCCTGCTGGTCGTCGCCCTCGGTGAGCACGGTGTAGAACGCCGTGATGGATCCTCCACCGGCGCGGCCGTTGCCGGCCCGCTCCACGAGCTGCGGCAAGCGGGCGAAGACCGAGGGCGGATAGCCTTTGGTGGCCGGCGCCTCGCCGACCGCGAGGCCGATCTCGCGCTGCGCCTGCGCGAAACGCGTCAGCGAATCCATCAGCAGCAGCACCGAGCGGCCCTCGTCGCGGAAATGCTCCGCGATGGCGGTGGCGAGCCACGCGCCCTGCAGGCGGAGCAAGGGGGGCGCATCCGCCGGCGCCGCCACCACCACCGCCCGCGAGCGGTCGGCAGGTCCGAGGATGCGTTCGACGAATTCCTTGACCTCACGGCCGCGCTCGCCGATCAGGCCGACGACGATGATGTCGGCGGCCGTATGCCGCGCCATCATCCCGAGCAGCACGCTCTTGCCGACGCCGCTGCCCGCGAACAGGCCGATGCGCTGGCCCCGACCGACAGTGAGGGCCGCGTTGATGGCGCGCACCCCGACATCCAGCGGCTCGCTGATCGGGTCGCGTTCCAGCGGGTTGATGCTGTCGCCGCTCAGGCGCCGCTCCGATGCGCAGACGATCGGACCGAGACCGTCGAGCGGCGCGCCTGCGCCGTCGATGATCCGGCCGAGCAGCCCGTCGCCGACGGCCACCGTGCCGGCGCGGCGCGCAGGCACCACCCGGGTGTCGGGCTCTAGACCGTCCGCATGCCCCGTGGGCATCAGCAGGAGCCGGTCGCCCGAGAAGCCGACGACCTCGGCCTCGGCGCGGGTGCCGTTGCCGGAGAGCAGCAGGCAACGGTCGCCGACCGCGGCGTGACAGCCCCGCGCCTCGAGCGCGAGACCGACCAGCCGTGTCAGACGGCCCTCGACCGGCGGGATCGGGAGCACCTTGGCGCGCGCGCGGTAGGGGCGCAAGCGGGCGGAGAACCCGCCGTGGGCGCTCATGGCGCACCTCCGGCGGGCCGGGATGGCGAGGGTCCGTCGCCGAGCACCGCGTTCAGCGCCGCAGCGACGCGGGATTCGAACATCGCGTCGATGCGAGAGGCCTCGGACTCGATGACGCAACCGCCGCGCGTGCACGACGGGTCTTCGATCAGTATCCA
>RFTM01000289.1 GCA_009923475.1 Gammaproteobacteria bacterium
ACGCCTGCGAAGTAGGCGCGCAACGTCGCCGCGGGCGGCGACCCGCGCAGGCGGCGCGCGGCGCGCACGATGCTTTCGATCAGGATGCGGCGTTTGCGGGGGATGGATCCGGGCATGTCGTCGTCTCCTGTAGGCCGTTCCTTTCGTCGACGGACGCGGCGGGCTGCAGCTGCGCGAGCAGGATGCGAAGGATGCGGTCGAGGGCCTCCCGGTCGGGCGGCGCCAACGCGTCGAGCAGTCCTCGCTCGAGGCGGCGCGCGACCGGTACCACCTGTTCGTACACCGCGGCGCCGTCCGCCGAGAGGCGCAGGCTCGACCGGCGGCGATCGCGCAGGTCGGTGCTGCGCTCGAGGCGACCGTCCCGCAGCAGCGCGGCGACGGCGCGGCTCACCGCGACCTTGTCCATGGCGGTGCGCGCCACCACTTCGGCAGCCGAGAGACCGGGCGCCTGGGCGAGCACCGCGAGCACCCGCCACTCCGGGATGCCGAGGCCGAACCGGCTCGAGTAGTGGGCGGCAAGACGGCCGCTCACGAGGTTGGAGAGCACCGAGAGGCGGTAGGGCAGGAACCGTTCGAGCAGCAACGGGTCGGTGGGCGTGTCCTGCATACCCCCAGGATTATGCACCCGGTCGGACGCGCTGTTCGATGGCGCCGAAGATATCGCGGCCGTCGCCATCGCGCATGGCGATGCGGACGCGGTCGCCCGCCTGCATGAAGGGCGTCCGCGGCTTGCCTTCGCGCAGCGTCTCGACGGTGCGCTGCTCGGCGAGGCAGGAGTAGCCGAGCCCGCCCTCGGCGACCGGTCGGCCGGGGCCGCCGTCGGCGTCGCGGTTGGACACCGTGCCCGAGCCGATGATGGTGCCGGCGGCGAGCGCGCGGGTCTTGGCGGCGTGCGCGATGAGTTCCGGGAAGCCGAAGGTCATGTCGACGCCCGCGTCGGCGCGGCCGAAGGGCTTTTCGTTGAGCCACACCTCGAGCGCGCCGTGCAACCGGCTGCCGTCCCAGGCGCGGCCGAGCTCATCCGGCGTCACGGCGACCGGCGAGAAGGCCGAGGCGGGCTTCGACTGGAAGAAGCCGAAACCCTTGGCGAGCTCGTCGGGGATGAGGCCGCGCAGCGAGACGTCGTTGACCAGCATGACGAGCCGGATGGCGCGCGCCGCGGTGGCGAGGCCGGCGCCCATCGGGACGTCGCCCGTCACCACGGCGACCTCGGCCTCGAAGTCGAGCCCCCAGGCGGCGTCGAGCAGCGGGATGTCCTCGCGGGGGCCGAGGAAGCCGTCCGAGCCGCCCTGGTACATCAGCGGGTCGGTCCAGAAGGAGGGCGGCAGTTCCGCGCCGCGCGCGCGGCGCACCAAGGCCACGTGGTTCACATAGGCCGAGCCGTCGGCCCACTGGTAGGCGCGCGGCAGCGGCGAGGCGCAGGCCTGCGGATCGAAGGCCTCGCCCGCGCCGCCCTCGAGCGCCGCGGCGAGACCGGCGAGTCGCGGCTCGCAGCGCTCCCAGTCGTCGAGCGCCGCCTGCAGCGTGGGCGCGATGCCGCTCGCCGGCAGCATGCGCGCGAGGTCGCGCGAGACGACGACGAGGCGACCGTCACGGCCGCCGGCGAGGCTCGCGAGCTTCACTTCGGGTCCCCGCCCGCGACGGGCATCGCGGGGGCGGAGGCGAACTCGGCCTCGTGCAGGAATGCCGCGTGCCGCGGTGCCCGCTTGGTGCGGCTCCATTCCTCGAGCATGGCGGGAGCCACCTCGCGCGCCCGGCGCGCCATCTCGGGGGTCGCGGTGTCGACCGTGAGCTCGAGACGGTGGCCGTTCGGGTCGAAGAAATAGATCGAGCGGAAGAGCCCGTGGTCGGTGGGGCCGACCACCTCGATGCCGCGCGCCACCAATCTTCGGCGTACGGCCTCCAGCGCCGCGAGGTCCTCGACCTCGAAGGCGATGTGCTGCACCCACGCCGGCGTGTTCGGGTCGCGGCCCATCGGTCCGCGGGTCGGCAGCTCGAAGAAGGCGAGCACGTTGCCGCGGCCGGCGTCGAGGAACACGTGCATGTAAGGGTCAGGCTCCTGGGTCGAGGGCACGCGGTCCTCGGCGAAGGCCGTGGTGAAGGCCATGCCGAGCACGTCCTCGTAGAAGCGCACGGTCTCCGCCGCGTCACGGCAGCGGTAGGCGACGTGGTGGATGCCGCGCAGCCCGCTCATGCCTTCAGCGCCCCGCGCCGCAGCTGGTCGCGCTCCATCGACTCGAACAGCGCCTTGAAGTTGCCCTCGCCGAATCCCGGGTCGCCCTTGCGCTCGATGAACTCGAAGAACACGGGACCGAACAGGCACTCGGAGAAGATCTGCAGCAGCAGGCGGCGCTCGCCTTGCGTGCTGCCGTCGAGCAGGATGCCGCGCGCGCGCAGCTCGTCCACGGGCTGGCCGTGGCCCGGCAGGCGCTCCTCCAGCATCTCGTAGTAGGTCGCGGGCGGCGCCGTCATCAACGGCACGCCGCGGGCGCGCAACGCGTCGACCGTGGCGCAGAGGTCGTCGCTGGCGAGCGCGATGTGCTGGATGCCCTCGCCGTTGAAGCGCATCAGGTATTCCTCGATCTGGCCGCCGCCCTTGCCGCCTTCCTCGTTGAGCGGGATGCGGATCTTGTCGTCGGGCGCCGTCATGGCGCGCGACAGCAGCCCGGTGTGCGCGCCATGGATGTCGAAGTGGCGGATCTCGCGGAAGTTGAACAGGCGCTCGTAGAACGAGGCCCAGTGCGCCATGCGGCCGCGGTAGACGTTGTGCGTGAGATGGTCGATGTGCGTGAGACCGGCGCCGCGCGGCGCGCGTGCCGCGCCGGATGCCGATGCGCTCGAAGCCGCGCAGGCCGAAGAATTTGGTATCGGGCAGCGACTGCGTGGTCAGTTGCCCCTTCTTCATTTCAACGAAGGAAATGCGTGTCTTGCCGATCTTCACCACGATCGCGTGGTGCGCGTTGTGGTCGCGATAGACGCCGAGCAGCTTGTTGTTGTGCCGGATGTCGGCCTCATCGAGCGGCAGGTGCATCTGGTCTGCCGG
>RFTM01000290.1 GCA_009923475.1 Gammaproteobacteria bacterium
AGGCCGCGTGCACGCGGATCTGGTGGGTGCGGCCGGTGAGGATCGACACCTCCATCAGCGTCGCCGTGCGGCCGTAGGACTGCACGACGCGGAAATCGCTGGTCGCGGGCTTGCCCGAGGCGTGCACCTTCACGGTGCGCTCGCCGCCGACGCGCAGGTCGGTGCGCAGCGGCGCCTCGATGCGCTTCTTGCCGAGCTGCCAGTCGCCCTTCAGCAGCGCGAGGTAACGCTTCTCGAAACCCTCGCCGTCGCGCAGGCTCGCATGCAGCATGCGCAGCACGGCGGGCTTGCGCGCCACCAGCAGCACGCCGCTCGTGTCGCGGTCGAGGCGGTGCACGAGTTCGAGCGAGTCGGCCTCGTCGGGCCGCGCGGCGCGCAGCGCCTCGATGACGCCGAAGGACACGCCGCTGCCGCCGTGCACGGCGATGCCGGCGGGCTTGTCGACCACCAGCAGCCGCTCGTCCTCGTGGATCACGGCGCGGGTGATGGTCTCGAGGAGCGCGGTCGGCACCCGGACGCGCTTGGGCTTCATCCCCGCCGCACCGCCGGGGGCGGCGGGCCGCGCAGCGGCCGACGTGTCGTCGCCGCCCTCCTCGCCCGGTGCCAGCGCCCGCACGGGCGGCAGGCGCACCGTGTCGCCCGCGGCGAGGCGGGTATCGATCGCCGCCCGCTTGCCGTTCACCCGCACCTCGCCCTTGCGGACGATGCGGAACAGCCGGGTGCGCGGCACCGTCGGATACTGCTTGGCAAGGAACTTGTCCAAGCGCGTGCCGGCGTCGTCCTCGCCGATCACGGCCTGCTTTACAGCGGTTTTTCCGCTCGTTTCCGTAAGATGTTGTTTTTCCGAAGGCTTTGTCATAAACTCCGCCGGTCGCCGCGACTTCCGCCAGAGCGGGCGTCGCATGTTAGTTGGTCCTCGGCGACGAGGCCATCGAATCCGGCCGACAGTGGCCGCGTCCGGCGTCGAGTCCCGAAGGGGCTCCCCGGCGCGCCGTCGGTGCACAGACCAGCGCAGGTTCCGGTCCGCGCCCTCCGGGGTCGCGGGCAGACAGCCCGAACAAGAACAGAAAGTGACCCACACCTCCTCCTCGTTCGCGCCTTCCGTCGCCTCCTGGGCACTCACCGCCCGTCCGCTGCCGGCCCCATCCCTCAAAGGGGCCCTCCATGAAAAGAATGCTCGTGAACGCGACGCAGCAGGAAGAGCTGCGCGTCGCCCTCGTTGACGGACAGAAGCTCTACGACCTCTCGATCGAACTTCCGTCCCGCGAACAGAAAAAGGCCAACATCTACAAGGCGCGCATCGCGCGCATCGAGCCCTCGCTCGAGGCCTGCTTCGTCGATTACGGCGCCGAGCGCCACGGCTTCCTGCCGCTCAAGGAGATCTCGCGCGAGTATTTCCTGAAGAACCCCTCCGGCGGGCGCGTCAACATGCGCGAGATCCTGCAGGAGGGCCAGGACATCGTGGTGCAGGTCGAGAAGGAGGAGCGCGGCAACAAGGGCGCCGCCCTCACCACCTTCATCTCGCTCGCCGGCCGCTTCCTGGTGCTGATGCCCAACAACCCGCGCGCGGGCGGCGTCAGCCGGCGCATCGAGGGCGAGGACCGCGACCAGATGCGCAGCATCATGGACGCCCTGGTGGTCCCGCCCGGCATGGGCGCCATCGTGCGCACCGCCGGCGTCGGGCGCGCCACCGAAGAGCTGCAGTGGGACCTCGACAACCTCAAGATCCAGTGGGACGAGATCGTGAAGGCGGTGCTCGAGCGCCCCGCCCCGTTCCTCGTGTACCGCGAGAGCGACCCGGTGACCCGCGCGCTGCGCGACTACTTCTCCGACGACATCGGCGAGGTGCTGGTCGACGAGCCGGGCGCCCACTCCATCGCCGCCGAGTACATGCAGCGCTTCATGCCGGCCGAGGGCGGCCGGCGCCTCAAGATGTACACCGACGACATCCCGCTCTTCACGCGCTACCAGATCGAGAGCCAGATCGAGTCGGCCTACGCGCACAAGGTGCAGCTGCCCTCGGGCGGCTCCATCGTCATCGACTACACCGAGGCCTTGGTCTCCATCGACATCAACTCGGCGCGCGCCACGCGCGGCGGGGACATCGAGACCACCGCCACCAACACCAACCTCGAGGCGGCCGACGAGATCGCCCGCCAGCTGCGCATCCGCGACATCGGCGGCCTGATCGTCATCGACTTCATCGACATGGACGAGTCGCGCAACCAGCGCGCCGTCGAGGACCGCCTGCGCGATGCCATGAAGATGGACCGCGCGCGCATCCAGATCGGCCGGTTGTCGCGCTTCGGCATGCTCGAGATGTCGCGCCAGCGCCTGCGCCCCTCGCTCAGCGATTCCAGCCACGAGATGTGCCCGCGCTGCACCGGCATCGGCAGCATCCGCACCGTCGAGTCGATGGCGCTCGCGCTGCTGCGGCTGATCGGCGAGGAGGCCCGCAAGGACCGCACCGCCAAGGTCATCGCGGAGGTGCCGGTCGAGGTCGCCACCTACCTCATCAACGAAAAGCGCGAGTGGCTGCGCACGCTCGAGGACAAGAGCGACGTCGAGCTGCTCATCGTCCCGAACCGCAACATCCAGACCCCGGAGTACTCGATCCGCCGCGTCCGCGACGACGAGATCGAACAGCCGGAATTCAAGCGCACCAGCTACCAGATGCCGACGCCCGCGAAGGTCGTCGATCCGGCCGGCACACGCGAGAAGCAGGCGCAGCAGGAGCCGGCCGCCGTGCCCACCTTCCTGCCGACGACGCCCGTGCCGATCGTCGAGCATGCGCCGACGCCGGTCGCAGCCCCCGCGGCCGCAGCCGTGGTCGCCGCCCCTGCGCTGCCCATCGGGCCGCGCCCCGGCGCCTTCGTGCGCTTGTGGCGTTGGCTGTTCGGCGATCCGAAGCCCGAACTGCAATTGCCCCTACCCGCCGAGCCGTCCTCGGGCGGTCGCGGCGATCGTGAACGTGGCGACCGTGAGCGCGGACGCGGTCGTGACCGTGACCGGGGCCGTGACCGGGGTCGCGACCGTGACCGCG
>RFTM01000030.1 GCA_009923475.1 Gammaproteobacteria bacterium
AGCGCGCCCACGTTCTCCGAGATCGACATGTCGTTGTCGTTGAGCACCACCAGCACGTCGGCCTTGAGCGAGCCGGCGTTGTTGAGCGCCTCGAAGGCCTGGCCCGCGGTCATGGCGCCGTCGCCGATCACCGCCACGACGCGCCGCTCGATGCCCTGCTGCTTCGCGCCCACGGCCATGCCGAGCGCGGCGCTGATCGATGTGCTCGAGTGTCCGACCCCGAAGGTGTCGTAGGGGCTTTCGCTGCGCGTCGGGAACGGCGCGAGGCCGTCCTTCTGCTTGATGGTGGCGAGCCGGTCGCGGCGGCCGGTGAGCACCTTGTGCGGGTAGGCCTGATGGCCGACGTCCCACACCAGGCGGTCCTCGGGGGTGTCGAAGACATAGTGCAGCGCGACCGTGAGCTCGACCGTGCCGAGCCCGGCGGCGAAATGGCCGCCGCGCGTGGCGACGGTCTGGATGAGGTAGTCGCGCAGCTCCGCGCAGACCTGCCCGAGCTGCCCGGGCGCGAGCGCGCGCAGGTCGGCGGGCGACTCGATGCGCGACAGCAGGGGCCAGCGGGGGTCGGACGCGGTCATGGAACGCGCGAGTTTACCGTGGGCGGGTCAGTTCGCACGGCCGACGACGAAGTCGGCGAGGCGCGCGAGCTCGGCACCCGCGGCGCCGAGCGGCGCGAGGGCGGCGAGCGCCCGGGCATGCTGGGCCGCGGCGGCCGCCCGGGCGCCCTCCAGCCCCATCAGGCTGGTGTAGGTCGGCTTGTCGTGGGCCGCATCCGCGCCCGCGACCTTGCCGATGGAGGCGGTGGTGCCCGTGACGTCCAGGATGTCGTCCTGGATCTGGAAGGCGAGGCCGATCGCCGAGGCGTATTCGTGCAGCGCGGCGTGCAACGGCCCTTCGAACACGCCGGCCGCGGCCGCGCCCATCAGCACGCTGGTCTCGATGAGGGCGCCGGTCTTGCGACGGTGCATGTCCTGCAGGGCGGCGAGGTCCAGCCGACGGCCGACCGCTTCGAGGTCGATGGCCTGCCCGCCCGCCATCCCGGCGGTGCCGATGCCCTGGGCCAGCAGGCGGCTCATGGCGAGCCGCCGCTGCGCCTCGGCGGGGTCGGGCCGGACGGCGCTGCCGCGACCGGCCAGCAACTCGAAGGCGAGCGCCTGCAACGCGTCCCCCGCGAGGATGGCGGTCGCCTCGTCGAAAGCCCGGTGGCAGGACGGGCGGCCGCGCCGCAGGTCGTCGTCGTCCATGGCCGGCAGGTCGTCGTGCACGAGGCTGTAGACGTGGATCAGTTCGACCGCGGCCGCAGGGTCGTCCAGGGCCTCCGCAGAGGCTCCGAGGGCCGTCCCGGCGAGGTAGACGAGGGTCGGCCGCAGGCGCTTGCCGCCGCCCAGCACGCTGTAGCGCATGGCCTCGCGCAGCCTTGCCGAACCGGCTTCCGGCAGCGTCAGCGCGCGGTCAAGCACTTGCTCGATGCGGGCCGGCCAATCGATCCTCGTCCCGGCCATCAGTCCAACGCTTCCCCGTCCTGGTCCCCGTCGTCCTCGGCCTCGAGGGGCTCGACGACCTCCTGACCGTCCCGCTTGAGCAGGATGTCGACCCGCGCCTGGGCGGCCTGCAGGGCCACCTGGCACTCGCGGGTGAGGGCGACGCCCCGCTCGAAGGCCTTGAGCGACTCTTCCAGGGGCAGCTCACCGCCCTCCAGGCGCTCGACCAGCGCCTCGAGTTCGGCCAAGGACTTCTCGAAATCGGGGGCGCGTTTGCTCTTCGTCATGGGGTGGTTATACAACAGGTTGACGGTGCCGGATGCCGCGACTACAGTCTGCCGCCGCGGTTAGACCAAGTCTAAACGACCCCGGGTCCATCCGCCCCAACCCACCAAGGAGAGCACGCATGCAGCTTAAGGGCAGCAAGACCGAGCAGAACCTCAAGGACGCGTTCGCCGGCGAGTCGCAGGCCAACCGCCGTTACCTCTACTTCGCAGCCAAGGCTGACGTCGAGGGCTTCAACGACGTGTCGGCCGTGTTCCGCTCCACCGCCGAGGGCGAGACGGGCCACGCGCACGGCCACCTCGAGTACCTCGAGGCCTCGGGCGACCCGGCCACGGGCCTGCCGATCGGCGACACCAAGCTGAACCTCAAGGCGTCGATCGCCGGCGAGACGCACGAGTACACCGACATGTACCCGGGCATGGCGAAGACCGCCCGCGACGAAGGCTTCGACGAGATCGCGGACTGGTTCGAGACGCTGGCCAAGGCCGAGCGCTCGCACGCCAACCGCTTCACGAAGGCGCTGGAGTCCATCTAAGGCTCTTCAGGGCGCGGTGCCGTGGCCGGGAGGCTGCGGCACCGCGTCGTCCCAAGGAGAGGGAACCATGAGCCAAAGCCACATCCCGGCCGGCCGCGAAGGATCGCTCGAGGCGCCCACCCGGCACCCCCTCGACTGGCGCAACCCCTCGTTCTACGACGAGGCGGCGCTCGACAAGGAATTGGAGCGCGTGTTCGACATCTGCCACGGATGCCGCCGCTGCTTCTCGCTCTGCAACTCGTTCCCCACGCTGTTCGACGCGATCGACGAGGCACCCTCGGCCGAACTCGACACCGTCGACAAGAAGGTCTACTGGGACGTCGTCGACCACTGTTACCTCTGTGACATGTGCTACATGACGAAGTGTCCCTACGTGCCGCCGCACCCCTGGAACCTCGACTTCCCGCACCTGATGCTGCGCGCCAAGGCCATCAAGGCCAGGAAGGGCGAGGTGCGCTTCCGCGACAAGGTGCTCTCGTCCACCGACCTCGTCGGCAGCATCGCCGGCATCCCGGTGGTCTCGCAGGTCGTCAACGCCGTCAACAAGACCGAGACCGGCCGCAAGCTGCTCGACGCGACGCTCGGCGTCGCGGTCGACGCGCCGGTCCCCGATTACCACTCGGACAGCGCGCGCAAGCGCCTCGCCGGCCACGAGGCCAAGCTCGAGGCGCGGCCCACCGCCGAGACGCGCGGCAAGGTGGTGCTGTTCACCACCTGCTACGGCAACCGCAACGAGCCCGACCTCAACCTCGACCTCGTCGCGGTGTTCGAGCACAACGGCATCCCCGTCAAGATCGTCTCGCAGGAGAAGTGCTGCGGCATGCCGAAGCTCGAGCTCGGCGACCTCGAGACCGTCGCGCGCCACAAGGAGACCAACATCCCGGCGCTCAAGCAGGCGATCGACGAGGGCTACGACATCGTCGCGCCCATCCCCTCCTGCGTGCTGATGTTCAAGCAGGAGCTGCCGCTGATGTTCCCCGAGGACGCCGACGTGCAGGCCGTGAAGGCCCGCATCTTCGACCCCTTCGAGTACCTCATGCTGCGCCACAAGGCCGGCATGCTGCGCACCGATTTCGCCGCCGAGCTCGGCAAGGTCAGCTACCACGTGCCCTGCCACCTGCGCGTGCAGAACATCGGCCTCAAGACCCGCGACGTGCTGAACCTCGTGCCCAACACCGCCATCGACGTCATCGAGCGCTGCTCGGGCCACAACGGCACCTACGCGGTCAAGAAGGAGTTCCGCCCGGCCTCGGTGAAGATCGGCAAGCCGGTCATGAACCGCGTCGAGAAGGCCGCGCCCGACCATTACACCTCCGACTGCCCGATGGCCGGCCACCAGATCGAGACCGGCCTCAAGGACCCGAAGGAACCTACCCATCCCCTCAAGCTGCTGCGTCAGGCCTACGGCATCTGACTCCACGGAAAACGTCATGCAAAAGCTCACCCCCGCCGACCTCATGACCCTCGAGCGCTACGCGCGCGAGCGCCAGGATTTCCGCACCCGCGTGATCGCGCACAAGAAGACGCGCAAGCTCGGGGTCGGGCCGAGCACGACCTGGCTCTTCGAGGACCGCCTCACCATCCAGTACCAGGTGCAGGAGATCCTGCGCACCGAGAAGATCTTCGAGCCCGAGGGCATCGAGGAGGAGCTCGAGGCCTACAACCCGCTCATCCCGGACGGCCGCAACTGGAAGGTCACGCTGCTCATCGAGTTCCCCGACCCGACCACGCGCCCGGGACATCTCGCGCGCCTCAAGGGCATCGAGGACCGCTGCTACGTGCAGGTCGCCGACTTCGCGCGCGTGTACGCGATCGCCGACGAGGACCTCGAGCGCGAGAACGAGGAGAAGACCTCGTCCGTGCACTTCCTGCGCTTCGAGTTCAGCGACGCGATGGTCGCGGCGCTGCGCGCGGGCGCGGGCCTCGTCATCGGCATCGACCACCCGAACTACACGCACGCGGTCGAGTCGCTGCCGGCCGCCGCGCGCGCCGCGCTGCTCGCCGACTTCGCCTGAGCCTTCGCGGTACAATCCGCGGATGGCGAAAGACTACGATGCCTCGGCGATCGAGGTGCTCTCCGGGCTCGAGCCGGTGCGGCGCCGGCCGGGGATGTACACCGACACCACGCGGCCCAACCACCTCGCGCACGAGGTGATCGACAACAGCGTCGACGAGGCGCTGTCCGGGCACGCCGGCCGCATCGACGTCACGCTGTTCCGCGACGGCTCCATCGAGGTGGCCGACGACGGCCGCGGCATGCCGGTCGACATCCACCCCAAGGAGAAGGTCAGCGGCGTCGAGCTCATCCTCACGCGCCTGCACGCAGGCGGCAAGTTCGACAGCGGCAGCTACGGTTTCTCGGGCGGCCTGCACGGCGTCGGCGTGTCGGTGGTGAACGCGCTCTCCAGCCGCCTCGAGTGCCGCGTGCGCCGCGGCGGGCAGGAGTACGCCATCGGCTTCCGCGACGGCAAGCTCGCCTCCAAGCTGCAGGTGGTCGGCAGCGTCGGCCAGCGCAACACCGGCACCACGCTGCGCTTCTGGCCGGACGGCAAGTTCTTCGACTCCGACAAGTTCTCCGTGCCGCAGCTGCGCCACTCGCTGAAGGCCAAGGCCGTGCTCTGCCCGGGCCTGCGCATCAGCTTCACGCAGGAAGCGACCGGCGAGAAGGACGAGTGGTTCTTCGCCGGGGATCTCGGCGCCTACCTCGCCGACGAGCTCGGCCGCGCCGAGCGCGTGCCCCTCGAGCCCATCACCGGCAAGCGCGAGCAGGACCGTGATGTCGTCGAGTTCGCGCTCTGCTGGGCGCCGGGCGCCGAGAACGCCATCGCCGAGAGCTACGTCAACCTCATCCCGACGCCCGAGGGCGGCACGCACGTCAACGGCCTGCGCTCGGGCGCCGCCGCGGCGGTGCGCGAGTTCTGCGAGTTCCGCAACCTGCTGCCGCGCGGCATCAAGCTCGCGCCCGAGGACGTGTGGGACGGCGCGCGCTACGTGCTCTCCATCAAGATCCGCGAACCGCAGTTCGCCGGCCAGACGAAAGAGCGGCTCGCCTCGCGCGACGCCGCGCAGCTCGTCGAGGGCTACGCCAAGGACGCCCTCGGCCTCTGGCTCGCACAGCATCCGGATGCCGGCGAGCGCATCGCCCAGCTTGCCATCCAGAACGCCCAGGACCGCCTCAAGGCCGCGCAGAAGGTGCAGCGCAAGCGCGTGGCAAGCGGCCCGGCGCTGCCTGGCAAGCTCGCCGACTGCGCCGGCGACGACCCGGCGCGCTCCGAGCTCTTCCTCGTCGAGGGAGATTCCGCGGGCGGCTCGGCCAAGCAGGCCCGCGACAAGGACTTCCAGGCCATCATGCCGCTGCGCGGCAAGATCCTTAACACCTGGGAGCTGGAGCCCGGCGAGATCGGCTCCTCCCAAGAGGTGCACGACATCAGCGTCGCGCTCGGCGTCGATCCCGGCTCCGCCGACATCAGCGGCCTGCGCTACCACAAGGTCTGCATCCTCGCCGACGCCGACTCCGACGGGCAGCACATCGCCACGCTGCTCTGCGCGCTCTTCCTGCGGCATTTCCGCCCGCTGGTCGCGCAGGGCCACGTGTTCGTCGCCATGCCGCCGCTCTATCGCATCGACGCCGGCAAGCAGGTGTTCTACGCCCTTGACGACGCCGAGCGCGACGCCTTCCTGCACCGCCTCGAAGACGAGAAGGTGCGCGCGAAGCCGCAGGTGACGCGCTTCAAGGGCCTGGGCGAGATGAACCCGTCGCAGCTGCGCGAGACCACCATGGATCCACGCACCCGCCGGCTGGTGCAGCTCACGCTCGACGCCGCCGACCAGACCGACAGCCTCATGGACATGCTGCTCGCCAAGAAGCGCGCCGCCGACCGCCGTGAATGGCTCGAGACCAAGGGGAACCTCGTGCAGGTGATCGTCTGATGGCCGGGCAGGACCTGCCCTTCGAGGGCATCGAGCGCCAGGCGCTGCGCACCTTCACCGAGAAGGCCTACCTCGAGTACTCGATGTACGTCATCCTCGACCGCGCCTTGCCCGCGGTCGGCGACGGCCTCAAGCCCGTGCAGCGGCGCATCATCTACGCCATGAGCGAGCTCGGCCTGTCGGCCGTCTCCAAGCACAAGAAATCGGCGCGCACCGTCGGCGACGTCATCGGCAAGTTCCATCCGCACGGCGACTCGGCCTGCTACGAGGCGATGGTGCTGATGGCGCAGCCCTTCTCCTACCGCTACCCGATCGTCGACGGCCAGGGCAACTGGGGCTCGCAGGACGACCCCAAGTCCTTCGCCGCGATGCGCTACACCGAGTCCAAGCTCACCCGCTACGCCGAGGTGCTGCTGCGCGAGCTCGGCGAGGGCACGGTCGACTGGCAACCGAACTTCGACGGCACGCTCGAGGAGCCCGCGGTGCTGCCGGCGCGGCTGCCCAACCTGCTGCTCAACGGCACCACCGGCATCGCGGTCGGCATGGCCACCGACATCCCGCCGCACAACCTGCGCGAGGTCGCCGCCGCCTGCCTGCACCTGCTCGAGCAGCCCGAGGCCAGCTCGCGCGCGCTCATGAAGTTCGTGAAGGGCCCCGACCTGCCGACCGGCGCCGAGATCATCTCGCCGCGCGCCGACCTCGCCGAGTTCTACGACAAGGGCACGGGCAGCTTCAAGGCGCGCGCCGTGTACGAGATGGAGGACGACAGCATCGTCATCACGGCGCTGCCCTGGCAGGCCTCCGGCTCCAAGGTGCTCGAGCAGATCGCCGAGCAGATGCGCGCCAAGAAGCTGCCGATGGTGGAAGACCTGCGCGACGAATCCGACCACGAGAACCCGACGCGCCTCGTGATCGTGCCGAAGGGCCGCAAGGTCGACGTCGAGCAGCTGATGGCGCACCTCTTCGCCACCACCGACCTCGAGCGCAACTACCGCGTCAACCTCAACGTCATCGCGCTCGACGGCCGGCCGCGGGTGATGGGCCTGCGCGAACTGCTGTCGCAATGGCTCGAGTTCCGCATCGCCACCGTCAAGCGCCGCCTCGAGTGGCGGCTCGACAAGGTCGAGCGCCGCCTGCACATCCTCGAGGGCCTGCTCGCGGCCTTCCTCAACCTCGACGAGGTGATCCGCATCATCCGCCGCGAGGACGAGCCGAAGCCGGTGCTCATGAAGCGCTTCTCGCTCAGCGAGATCCAGGCCGAGGCCATCCTCGAGACCAAGCTGCGCCACCTCGCCAAGCTCGAGGAGATGAAGATCCGCGGCGAGCAGGCCGAGCTCGCCGCCGAGCGCGACGAGCTGCAGGGCGTTCTGCGCAGCGAGGCCCGGCTCCGCAAGCTCGTCGGCACCGAGATCGCCGCCGACGCCGAGAAGTACGGCGATGCCCGCCGTTCCAAGATCGTCGAGCGCGAGGCCGCGCAGGCCATCGACGAGACCGCGCTCATCCCCAACGAGCCCGTCACCGTGGTGCTGTCCTCGGGCGGCTGGGTGCGCTCGGCCAAGGGCCACGAGATCGACCCGCGCGCGCTGCAGTACAAGACCGGCGACGCCTTCCAGTCGGCGGTGCGCGGACAGTCGCTGCAGCTCGCCACCTTCCTCGACACCACCGGCCGCACCTACAGCCTGCCGGCGCACGCCTTGCCGTCTGCGCGCGGCCTCGGCGAGCCGCTCGCGGGCCGCCTCAACCCGCCCGACGGCGCCAAGTTCACCGGCGTGATGATGGGCGACCCGAAGGGCCTGTGGCTGCTCGCGTCCGACGCCGCCTACGGCTTCACCGCGCGGCTCGAGGACCTCGTCACCGACCGCAAGGCCGGCAAGGCGGTGCTGAGCGTGCCCGAGGGCGCGCTGGCGCTGCCGCCCTGCGCGGTCACCTCCGACAAGGCCTTGGTGTGCATCGCGGTGGTGGACGGCGACGGCGAGAACGGCCGTCTGCTCGCCTTCCCGGTGTCCGAGGTGCCCGAGATGCCGCGCGGCAAGGGCAACAAGCTTTTCAACATCCCCTCCGGGCTCGCCAAGGAGCGCGCGGAGGTGGTGGCGGGCATCGCCGTCGTGCCGCCGGGCGGCACGCTCAAGGTGTGGAACGGCGACAAGGCGCGCGACTACAGCTTCACGGAGCTCAAGGACTGGACCGGCGCGCGCGCGCAGCGCGGCGCCGTGCTCACCCGCGGTTGGCGCGCGGTGACGCGGCTCGAGGTCAGTTGAAGACGACGGTCTTGTTGTCGGCGAGCACCACGCGGTGCTCGCAATGCCAGGTCACCGCCCGCGACAGCACCGCGCTCTCGATGCCGCGGCCGATGGCCTCCAGCGCCGCTGGCGAATGGCCGTGCGTCACCCGCTCCACCGACTGCTCGATGATCGGGCCCTCGTCGAGGTCGTCCGTCACGTAGTGCGCCGTCGCGCCGATGATCTTGACGCCGCGCGCATGCGCCTGCGCGTAGGGCTTGGCGCCCTTGAAGCTCGGCAGGAACGAGTGGTGGATGTTGATGCAGCGGCCGGAGAGGCGGGCGCTGAAGGCGGGCGTCAGGATCTGCATGTAGCGCGCGAGCACCAGCAGGTCCGCGCCGCTGTCCTGCATCAGCTGCAGGATCTGGCCTTCCTGCGCCACGCGGTTCGACGCGCTCACCGGCAGATGGTGGTAGGACAGGCGGTTGAACTCGACGAACTCGCGCATGTCGTCGTGGTTCGAGACCACGCCGACGATGTCCGCGGGCAGCTGTCCGCCGCGCCAGCGATGGATGAGGTCGTAGAGGCAGTGCCCGAACTTCGACACCGCGACCAGCACCTTCGGGCGGTGGCCGAGGTCGTGCAGCTCCCACTTCATGGCGAAGCGCGAGGCGACCGGCTGCAAGGCCGCGCGCAGGCCCTCGAGGCCGGGGAACTTCGGGCCGGCGGCGCCGAACTCCACGCGCATGTAGAACATGTCGGTCTCGGGGTCGTTGAACTGCGCCGATTCGACGATGGACGCGTCGTGGTCGGCGAGGCAGGTGGCGACGGCGGCGACGATGCCCTTGGCATCGGGGCAGCGCAGGACGAGGACGAGGGAGGTGTTCATGGGGATGGACCGGTTTTCCTTGATCATGACGGGGGCGTGGTCGGAGTAGGGCGGGTGTGCGGCCTGTGCTTCGATGTGTTCATCGTCCAGCCAGCCCATGGCGAGCCCGAGCTGGACCTCGAACTTGCGGGCGGTCTTCTCGGTCAGGGGTCGGACGCCCGAGAGGATCTGGCTGATGTAGGAGGGGCCGGACAGCTTCACTTTCTTGGCCAGCGAGCTCGTGCCGCCGTGCCGGCTGACCAGCACCCGCAGGTTCTGCACGCGCCTCGAGAGGATGTCTTGCATGACGCCACCGCGCAGTACCCCTGCGACGGTCGGAAGGGTAGCCGTTAGCAGATTATTAATCAACCGCTAACGAATAGGGGGCGGCAAGTCGTTAGCAGTTGCTAACTTACTCGGGTTCGCAGTGGCCGATATCGAGATTGCCGCGGCACCTGTTGGAAGCCATCAAGCCCGCCGCCAGCACCACTTTGGCGTCCTCGCCCGGCACCTCGCGCACGAGGCGCGGCACGAGATAACCCGGCAGCTCGCGGGCGAGCGCGTCGACGAGCGCGCGGCCGCGCGCCTCGTCCACATCGAAGTGCGCGGTGCCGTTCACTGCATCGGTGAGGTGCAGGTAGTAGGGCAGCACGCCGAGCGCGTGCAAGCGCTTGGAGAGCGCGACCAGCGTCGTCGCGTCGTCGTTGATGCCGCGCAGCAGCACACTCTGGTTGAGCAGCAGCGCACCCGTGCTGCGCAGCCGGGCGATCGCCTCGACGGCGTCGCCCTCGAGCTCCTGCGCATGGTTCACATGCAGCACCACCGTCACACGCCAAGGCAGACCCTTGATCCACTCGAGGAGTGCGGCATCGACACGCGAGGGCAGCACGACCGCGTTGCGGGTGTGCAGCCGCAGCGAACGCAGATGCGGGATGCCCGCGAGCGCCCGGCCCAGCGACTGCAGGCGCGCGTTGCCGCGGCGATGGCCTCGCGCCAACGACCGGTGTCGTCCTGCTGCTCGTCGTAAGGGAATTCGCGGCGGAAGCAGTAACGGCAATGCATCGCGCAGGCGCCGGTGGCGATGAGCAGCGCCCGCCCGCGGTATTTGTGGAGCAGCCCCGGCGCACGGCGTGCGGCCGCTTCCTGCAGCGGATCGCCGCTGCGTCCCGCGGTCTGCCGGAGCTCCTCGGCGAGCGGCAGCACCTGCCGCAGCAAGGGGTCCGCCGGGTCGCCACGGCGCATGCGCGCCACGAAACTACGCGGCACCCGCAGCGGGAAGTCCCGCGCAGCCTCGCGCGCCGGAGCCACCCAGCTGTCCGGCAGACCGAGCATCGCCGCGAGCTCTGCGGGGTCGGTGACGGCTGCTGCGAAATCGGCCTGCCACGACGGGGTCGTGATCGGCGCGGCTTCGGCGTTCGGCTGGCGGGGGAGGGGGGTTGCGGCTATCATGTGCGCCCTTTTCGGGCCCGGCATTCTGGGTCACAGCGCACGAGAATCCAAGCCATGGGCAGCTACAACACCAGCGAATTCAAGTCGGGCCTCAAGATCCTCATCGACGGCGACCCGTACGTCATCGTCGAGAACGAGATGGTGAAGCCGGGCAAGGGCCAGGCCTTCAACCGCGTGCGCGTGCGCAACCTCAAGACCGGCCGCACCGTCGAGAAGACCTGGAAGTCCGGCGACTCGGTCGAGGCCGCCGACGTCATGGACGTCGACATGCAGTACCTCTACCAGGACGGTGATTTCTTCCACTTCATGG
>RFTM01000291.1 GCA_009923475.1 Gammaproteobacteria bacterium
GAGGTGACGGCGCTGGTCGAGTGGCCGGTGGCCGTCGAGGGCGGCTTCGACGCGCATTTCCTCGCGCTGCCGCGCGAGGTGCTGCTCTGCACGCTCCAGGAACACCAGCGCTACTTCGCCCTCGAGGACGACAAGGGCGCGCTGCTGCCGCTCTTCATCACGGTCAGCAACATCGAGAGCCGCGAGCCGGCGCGCGTGCGCGAGGGCAACGAGCGCGTCGTCCGCCCGCGCCTCTCGGACGCCGCGTTCTTCCAGGAGCAGGACCGCCGCAAGCCCCTGGCCGCCTCGCGCGCGGGCCTCGACGCCGTCACCTTCCAGGCGAAGCTCGGCTCGATCGGCGACAAGGTGCGGCGCGTCGGCGCGCTCGCCGCGACGCTCGCGCCCCAGGTCGGCGCCGACGGCGCGCTCGTCGCCCGCGCGGCGGAGCTCTGCAAGTGCGACCTGCTGTCGGCGATGGTGGGCGAGTTCCCCGAGCTGCAGGGCACGATGGGCGCGTACCACGCCGCGGCCGACGGCGAGCCCGCAGAGGTGGTCGCCGCGATCCGCGAACACTACCAGCCGCGCGGCGCCGGCGATGCGCTGCCCGTCACGGCGACCGGCACCACGCTCGCGCTCGCCGACCGGCTCGACACGCTCGCCGGCATCTTCGGCGTCGGCCAGAAGCCGAGCGGCACCAAGGACCCGTTCGCGCTGCGCCGCGCCGCCATCGGCGTGCTGCGCATCCTGCTCGAGCAGCGGCGCGACCTCGACATCGGCGCGCTCGTCGACGCCGCCGTCGCGCTGCAGCCCGTCAAGACCGCGACCACCGCCGCCGAGGTGCGCGAGTTCATCGTCGAGCGGCTGCGCGCGCATGCGCACGAGGCCGGTCACCCGACCGAGGCCTTCGATGCGGTGCTCGCCAGCGGCTCGATGCGCCCGCTCGACCTCATGGCGCGCCTCGAGGCGCTCGCGGCGTTCCGTCGCCTGCCGGAGGCCGAGGCGCTCGCCGCCGCCAACAAGCGCATCGCCAACATCCTGCGCAAATCGGATGACGGCGACCCGGGCGCCGCTGCCGCGTCGCGCGTCGATCCGGCCCGGCTCAGCGTCGAGGCCGAAAAGGTGCTGCACCGCACGCTCGAAGCCATGGCACCCGAGGTGGACGCTGCGCTCGGGGCCGGACGCTACAATGACGCCCTGACGCGCTTGGCGAGCCTGCGCCCGGCGGTGGATGCGTTCTTCACGGAAGTCATGGTCAACGACCCCGACCCCGCGCTGCGCGCCAACCGCCTCGCGCTCGTGGGCCGGGTGCGCGAGATGTTCTCGGGCGTCGCCGACCTGTCGCGCCTGCCCGGCTGATCCACTCCGCCCGTTCCACCAGGAGTCCTGCACATGAAGACCCCCCGTACGCTCCGCCACTTCATCCTCGCTGGCGCCGCAGCGTCCGTTCAGTAATTGCGGCCTTGGCGCCGAGGCTTCGGACGGCAGCCGCCGATGTGGATCCGCTCGGTCGTCTTCACCACGTTCATGTTCGCGTGGACGCTGGCGTTCGCGATCTTCTTCGTGTGCGTGGCCTGGGCGCTGCCGTTGCCGCGGCGCTTCGGGCTGGCGGCGTGGTACGCGGGCGTGATGCTGCGGGTGCTGCGGGCGGTCTGCGGCCTCGAGCATCGCGTCGTCGGGCTCGAGAACATCCCCGCCGAGCCGCATGTCGCGCTCTGGAAGCACTCATCGTCCTGGGAGACCTTCGCGCAGTTCTTGGTCGGACCGCCGAAGGTGATCGTGCTCAAGCGCGAGCTCATGTACATCCCGTTCTTCGGCTGGGGCCTGTGGCAGCTGCGCTCCATCGCCGTCGACCGCGGCGCCGGGGCGTCCGCGGTGAACCAGGTCGTGAGCCAGGGGACGGCGCGGCTGCGTGAGGGCCTCTCGGCGCTGATCTTCCCCGAGGGCACCCGCATGGCCGCGGGCGAGACCCGCCGCTACGGCGTGAGCGGCGCGCTGCTCGCGAGCCGCGCGGGCTGTGCCGTGGTGCCGGTGGCGCACGATGCGGGATATTTTTGGCCGCGGCGCGGCCTGCTCAAGAAGCCGGGCCTCATCACCGTGGTCGTCGGTCCGCCCATCGCCGCCGCCGGCCGCGACCCCCGCGAGGTCAACGACGAGGCACAGGCCTGGATCGAGACGACCATCGCGCAGCTGCGCGCCGGAGCCGCCCGGTGAGCCCGTTCTTCTATGTGGTCCCGTTCTTCTTCGTGCTGATCGCGGTCGAGTACGCGCTCGCGCGCCGCCGCGGTCTCGAGATCTACCGCCTGCAGGACACCGTCACCTCCCTCAACACCGGCATCGTCAGCCAGGCCGTCAACGTCCTCGGCGCCGGTGTCAGCGTCTACATGTACGCCCTGATGGTCGATGCCTTCGGGCTCTTCACCTGGGACGCGTCGCAGCCCTGGGCATGGGCGCTCGGGCTCGTGCTCTACGACTTCTGCTACTACTGGGTGCACCGCACGGGCCATGAGGTGAACCTCTTCTGGGCCTCGCACGTGATCCACCACAGCAGCGAGGACTTCAACCTCGCGACCGCGCTGCGCCAATCGGCCACGGGGTTCTGGTTCAAGTGGGTGTTCTACGCGCCGCTCGCGCTGCTCGGCGTGCCGGTCAAGATGTTCGTGGTGCTGGGCCTCATCGACCTGCTCTACCAGTACTGGGTGCACACGCAGCTCGTCGGCCGCATGGGCATCCTCGAGCGCTTCCTGGTGACGCCTTCCAACCACCGCGTGCACCACGGCCAGAACGACTACTGCATCGACCGCAACTACGGCGGCATCTTCAGCGTGTGGGACAAGATGTTCGGCACCTACGCGGACGAGCGCGGCGACGAGAAGGTCGTCTACGGCGTGCGCAAGCCGCTGCGCAGCTGGGACCCCGTGTGGGGGAACGTGCACCATTTCGTCACCATCGCGCGGTCGGTGCGGGATGCGCAGGGCTGGCGCGAGCGGCTGGCGCATGTCTTCGGGCCGCCGCGCGGGCCGTCACAGCTCGCGGCCGTCGATGAGCCGCCGTTCCGGCC
>RFTM01000292.1 GCA_009923475.1 Gammaproteobacteria bacterium
GGGGGGCTCGGCGGCAGCGTCCACCTGCGCGCGGTGAACGGCATCAACACGCTCGCCGACTTCCGGGTCGAGCGCAATTTCAAGGCGCAGTCGGGCGAGGCGGGCAGCGGCAACGACTGCACGGGGCGCGGCGGCGACGATCTCTTCGTGGCGGTGCCCATCGGCACTGTGGTCCGCGACGCAGAGACCGGCGAGCAGCTGGGCGACCTCGTCCGCGAGGGCGACACGCTGCTGGTCGCGCGCGGCGGCAAGGGCGGCTGGGGCAACGCCAAGTTCAAGACCAGCACCAACCGCGCGCCGCGGCAGTTCGGGCCGGGCCTGCCGGGCGAGAAGCGCCTGCTCGAGCTCGAGCTCAAGGTCATCGCGGATGTCGGCCTGCTCGGTCTGCCGAACGCGGGCAAGTCGACGCTGATCCGCGCGGTCTCCTCGGCGCGGCCGAAGGTGGCCGACTACCCGTTCACCACCCTGCATCCGAACCTCGGCGTCGTGTATTGCGGCGAGCACCGTTCGTTCGTGATGGCCGACATCCCGGGTCTCATCGAGGGCGCGGCCGAAGGGGCGGGGCTCGGCATCCGCTTCCTCAAGCACCTGCAGCGCACCCGCGTGCTGCTGCACCTGGTCGACATCGCGCCGGTCGACCCCGACGCCGATCCGGTGAAGGACGCGCGCGCGATCGTCGCGGAGCTCAAGAAGTTCTCGAAGGACCTGGCCGCGCGGCCGCGCTGGCTGGTGCTCAACAAATCCGACCTGCTGCCGCCTGACGAGGCCGAGAAGAAGGCGAAGGCCATCGTGCGCAGCCTGCGCTTCAAGGGACCGTGGTTCCTGGTGTCGGGTGCGACGGGCGCCGGGACCAAGGACCTCGCCGAGGCCGTGATGCGCTTCCTCGAGCAGCAGGCCGCCCCGGAAAGCGGGACGGTCGACGGCTGAGATGTCCGACCGGAACACCAAGGTCCGCAGGCGCATCGCGGCCGGCAAGTTCCGGCTGCGCATCCGCGACCTGCGCAACCTGGGTCCCCGCTCGGAGCGCCTGCTCGAAGAGGCGGGCATCCGCGGCGTCGAGGAGTTGCGGCGCCGCGGTGCGCTGGAGGCCTACCTCGCCGTGCGCCGAGCGGGCGGCAGCTCCTCGCTGAACCTCCTCTGGTCGCTGGCCGGGGCGCTGGAACCCTGGCCCGAGGGGCGCGATTGGCGCGAGGTGGCCGCGAGCGATGCCCGCCTGCCCCTGATGCTTGAGGTGGAGAGCCGCGAGGCGGCCCGCGCCGCCACCCTGCAGGCGGCGGTGTCGCCATCGGCCGACAGGCCGCGACGGCAAAAGGCCGCCGCGGCACCTTGGGTGCCGGGCATGCCGTTCGATGAGGGAAAGACCGGGCGAGGGCGGCGGAGCCGCCGCCGGGTCAGGCCAGCTTCTTGAGCTTGGCGGCCATGCGCTTCTTGTGGCGCGAGGCCTTGTTCTTGTGCACCAGGCCCTTGTTGACCAGCGAGTCGACCGACGACGCGGCGGCGCGGACGGCGGCCGTGGCCTTGGTCTTGTCTCCCGAGGCGATCGCCTCGTTGGCGGTGCGCAGCGCGGAACGCTGGCGCGAACGCAGGGCGACGTTGCGGGTACGGTGCTTGACGGCCTGGCGGGCGGCCTTCTCGGCGGACTTGGTGTTGGCCACGTGTTTCTCTGGGTCGAAAAAGGCGCGTATTTTGGTTGCGGGACAGGGGGTTGTCAACGCCGGCGAAGGGCGGCCTCCGCTACAATGCCGGGCTAGTCTCCCGTCAGGCCGACATGAGCCGCGCCATCTTCAAGAGCACCACGGTGGTGGGCCTCACCACCCTCCTGTCCCGGGTCACCGGGCTGCTGCGCGACATGGTCTATTCGCAGGCCTTCGGCGCGGGGACGATGATGGACGCCTTCCTGGTGGCCTTCAAGATCCCGAACTTCCTGCGCCGGCTGTTCGCCGAGGGGGCCTTCTCCCAGTCCTTCGTGCCGGTGATCTCGGAGTACAAGGTCAGGCGCGAACACGCGGAGGTCCGGGAACTGGTGTCGGGCGTCGCGGGCACGCTGGGGGCGGTGCTGCTCGTCGTCACCGCCGTCGGAGTCGTCGCCGCGCCGCTCATCATCCTCGGCTTCGCGCCCGGGTTCACGCAGCAGCCCGGCAAGTACGAGCTCGCGGTGTCGATGCTGCGCTGGACCTTCCCCTACCTCTTCTTCGTGTCGCTGGTGGCGCTGTTCAGCGGCGTGCTCAACAGCTACAGCCGGTTCGCGGTGCCCGCCTTCACGCAGGTGCTGATGAACCTCGTGATGATCTTCTTCGCGTTGGTGGTGGCAGTGCACTCGTCCAACCCCGGCGTCACGCTCGCGATCGGCGTGTTCGTGTCGGGCGTCGCGCAGCTGCTCTACATGCTGCCCTCGGTGGCGCGGCTCGGGCTGCTCTCGTGGCCGCGATGGCGGCCCGCGGCCGAAGGCGTGCGGCGCATCGGCAAGCTGATGCTGCCCGGCATCATCGGCTCCTCGATGGCGCAGGTGAGCCTGCTGCTCGACACTCTGATCGCCTCGTTCCTGGTCACCGGGAGCATCGCCTGGCTCTACTACGCCGACCGTCTCATGGAGTTCACGCTCGGCGTGTTCAGCATCGCGCTCGCGACGGTGATCCTGCCCCGGCTCTCGGCGCAGCACGCCGCGGGCGACGCCGCACGCTTCTCGGCGACGCTCGATTGGTCGCTGCGCATCGTGATCCTGATGGTGCTGCCGGCGGCGGTCGGCCTGCTGGTGCTCGCCGGGCCCATGGCGGCGACCATCTTCGGCTACGGCCGTTTCAGCGACCGCGACGTCGAGATGACCCAGTACGGCCTCATGGCCTATTCCTGGGGCCTGATCGGCTTCAGCCTCGTCAAGGTGCTGGCGCCGGGATACTTCGCGCGGCAGGACACGCGCACCCCGGTGCGGGTGGGTCTCATCGCGCTCGGCGTCAACATGGCGTTCAACGTGCTGGTGGTGCTGCCGGCGCACTACGCGGGCTTCGCGGCGCCGTTCGTGCTGCTCGCCACCTC
>RFTM01000293.1 GCA_009923475.1 Gammaproteobacteria bacterium
CTCGAGCAGCCGTTGCACCGCGGGCCGCGCGCCGAACTCGCGCTTCATGCGCTCATAAAGCACCCGTTCGTGCGCCGCGTGCGCATCGACCAGCACAAGGCCCGCTTCGCTCTGGGCGAGCACGTAGACGCCGTGCAGCTGCGCGATGGCGACGCCCAGCGACCCCGGTCGCGAACCGAGACCCTCGGGCCGGTCGTCGCGGACCCAGGACTCCGTCGGCGGCGCCGCGGACGGGCCGGCCGAAGGCCAAAAACCCTCGGCCTCCGCGAGCGGCAGCCGCGCGGCGGCGGCGCCCTGCCCGCCCTCGTCCGCCCCGCCGACGATCCCGAGACCGGTGGGCGGCGCGCTGGGCGCGGCGACACCCGCTCCCACGCCCAAGGCGTCGTGCACCGCCCGGAACACGAAATCGTGGATCTGGCGGCTGTCGCGGAAGCGGACCTCGAGCTTCTGCGGATGCGCGTTGACGTCGACCCACTCCGGATCGATGTCGAGGCACAAGAGGTAGGCGGGCTGGCGACCGTGGTAGAGCACGTCGCGATAGCCGAGTCGCACGGCCGCGGCGAGCAGCCGGTCGCGCACCGCACGGCCGTTGACGTATGCGAACTGCTGGTCGCTGGCGGCGCGCGCGGCCTGCGGCTGGCCGAGCCAGCCGCTGAGCGCCACGCGACCGGCGCGCCGCTCGATGGGCAGCGCGCCCGCGATGAACTCCTCGCCCATGATGGCGGCGATGCGCGCGCGCTGCAGCGCCGGCGTGTCGGCGAGCGGCGCATCGAGCAGCACGCGGCCGCCATGCCGCAGGCGGAACGCCACGTCGAAGCGGGCCAAGGCGAACCGCTCGACGAGCCGCGCGATGTGGCCGAGCTCGGTCGACTCCGCGCGCAGGAACTTGCGGCGCGCCGGCACGTTGTGGAACAGGTCGCGCACCTCGACCAAAGTGCCCTGCGGCTGCGCGACCGGCGCGGGCGCGCCCGCCTCGCCGTGCTCGACGCGGATCTCGACGCCGCGCGCGGCGCCGACCGCCCGCGTCGCGATGCGCAGACGCGCGACCGAGCCGATGGAGGGCAGCGCCTCGCCGCGGAAACCGAGGGTGCCGATCGCGGCCAAGTCCTCGGCGCTCGCGATCTTGCTGGTGGCATGGCGCTGCACGGCGAGCGGCAGCTCCGCCTCCGGGATGCCGTGGCCGTCGTCCGAGACGCGCACCAGCGCCGCGCCGCCCGCCTCGATGTCGACATCGATGCGCCGCGCGCCGGCGTCGAGGCTGTTCTCGACCAGTTCCTTGACGAGCGAGGCAGGCCGCTCGATGACCTCGCCCGCGGCGATCTGGTCGACGAGCGCGCTCGGCAGCAGGCGGATCGGCACGCGCGGACCGACGCTCAGAGCCGACCGGGCGTGCGCGCCGGCGCGACGCCGGCGTCGGGCGCCGTCGCGATCACCGCGCGCTCCGGCCGGCGCTCGAGCGCGAAGCGCGAACCGTCGGGCGGGTGGTCGACGAAATACTGCTGCACGCCCGCGAAGATCGCCTCGGCGAGCGCGGCGCGGCGCTCCGGCATGCCGAGCAGGCGTTCGTCATCGGGGCTCGAGATGAAGGCGGTCTCGACCAGCATCGACGGGATGTCGGGGCTCTTCAGCACGACGAAGCCGGCCTGCTGCACCTGCGGCTTGCGCACCGTGTTGACCCCGGCGAGCGAGCGCAGCACGCGCTCGGCGGCCGCCATGCTGGAGCCGATCTGCGCCGACTGCGAGACATCGACCAGCACCGACGCGAGCATCGGGTCCTTGTCGTCGATGGAGATCCCGCCCGCGAGGTCGGCGGCGTTCTCGCGGTCGGCGAGCATGCGCGCCTGCTCGTCGGTCGCGCCCTTGTCGGACAGCACGTACACGGACGAGCCGCTGACCTCCGGGTCGCGCACCGAGTCCGCGTGCACCGACACGAACAGCATGGCACCGGCCTCGCGCGCCCGGCGGATGCGGTCGCGCAGCGGGATGAAGTGGTCGCCGTCGCGGGTCAGGAACGCGCGCATGCCGGGCTCGCGGTCGATGCGCGCGGCGAGCGCGCGCGCGATGTCGAGCACCACATCCTTCTCGCGGGTACCGGCGCGCCCGATCGCGCCCGGATCCTGGCCCCCGTGGCCGGCATCGATGGCGACCACCACCAGACGCCCGCTCGCCGCCGGCGCGTGCGCGGCCTTGATCGCCTTGAGCGTCGTCGGCGTCGCGGTCGCGACGACCGGCGCGGCATCGTTCGACGCAGGCGCAGGCGCAGGCGCCGATGCCGCCGTCGGCACCGCAGCGGCCGATGCGGGTACCGCCGCCGCCGGCGTGGCCCGCGACCCGGCCGGATCGGTCAGTTCGAGCACCAATCTTTGAGCGCCGGCCGGGCGCAGCAAGGGGGCACCCATCGTCGCCTTGGCGCCCGGACGCAGCTCGACCACGACGCGCAGGGCGCCGCCCGGCTGGGCGCCGGTCCTGAGCCCCGACACCGCGCCGGTCGGTGCAGGGAGGGCGCCGCGCGAGGCGTCGCGTGCCGACTCCAGGTCGATGACGGCACGGCGCGGGTTGTCGAGGGTGAAGAAACGGTAGCCGGTCGCGGCCGACAGGTCGACGAAGAGGCGCGTGACCGCCCCCTCCTGCTGCAGCCGCAGGGCACGCAATTCCGCCGCCTCGCCGCCCAAGCCCCGCGGTGCGAGCACGAGCGAGGACAGGAGGACGGCGGCAAGGCCGGCCCGACGGAGCAGGCCGATGCGCGGGGTCACGATCGGGGGAGGCAGGGACATGGCAGCCAAATGTACGGCGAGAACCGGAATATTTTCAACAGAAATCAGGCACCTGCGACAAGTAACTCAGACGGACTCCACAAGTCCGGCACGCCGCAGCCAGAGGGCGCCCGGCGCGGATACACCGACGAGGCGCAGGTGATGTGCCCCGGGCTTCGCAGCCAGCGTGACCGCGAGGTCCGGAGGCGGGAGCGCACCGCCGCCGCGCTCGGGCCACTCGATGAGCCAGATCGCGCCCGGTTCATCGTGGTCGCGC
>RFTM01000294.1 GCA_009923475.1 Gammaproteobacteria bacterium
CGAGCAGGCCCGCGAGCACCACGAACGCGGCGACCACCATCAGCGCCGTGTCGGCGATGCCGACCAGGTTCCAGAGCTGCGTCAGCGCGACGCCCGGGATGATCGCGAGCAGCGGCTCCTGGCGGTATTCGTTGATCGCCCGCTGCAGCCCGAAGGTCATGACCCGGTTCTCCATGCCCACCATGAAGGCGGTGATGGAGCCGGGCGTGAGGTCCATGGCGCGCGTCGCCGCGGCGTCGACCCGGGCGCCGGGCAGGGCGCGCATGCCGGTCTGCCAGTCGACGTGGATGGCGGTGATGGCCTCGAGGCTCACGTGCACGGTGCGATCGACGGGCGTGCCGGTGCGCGCGAGGATGCCCGCGACGCGGAACGGCTTGTCGTCGTGCTTGGCGAAGCTCACGTTGCCGAGGCCGTGCGAGACGACGATCGGGTCGCCGACCTTGTAGCCGAGCGCGCGCGCGACCTCGGCGCCGAGCACGGCGTCGTAGAGGTCGGCGAAGGGCCTGCCCGACTCGAAGGCGAGCCGGCGGCTGCCGGCGAAACGGTAATGGCGGAAGTAGTCGAGGTTGGTGCCGAGCACGCGGAAGCCGCGGTGCGAGTCGCCGAGCGACAGCGGGATGGTCCAGGCGACGTCGGAGCGGCGCGCGACCTTCTGGTAGGTCTCCCAGCTGACGTTGGCGGTGGCGTCGCCGACGCGGAACACCGAGTACAGCAGCAGGTTGATCTGCCCCGAGCGCGCGCCGACGATGAGGTCGACGCCCGAGACGGTGTTGGCGAAGCCCTCGCGCGCGGCGGTGCGCAGCTTCTGGACGCCGAGCAGCAGCGCGACGCTCACCGCGATGGCGCTGAGCGTGAGCAGCGCGGTGGTGCGGCGGTTGGCGAGCGAGCGCAGCGCGAGCGAGAGGGTGTTCATGGCGGCGCCTTCATGCGGCGGCTCCCGCCGGCGCCGCGGCGCGGTTGATCTCGGCCAGCGACAGCACCCGGTCGAACAGGCCGCCGAGCGAGGTGTCGTGGCTGACGAAGAGCAGCGTGCTGCCCTGCGCGCGGCACTCGTCCATCAACAGCCGCAGGAAACCCTCGCGGGTGTCGTGGTCGAGCGCGGAGGTGGGTTCGTCGGCCACCAGCACCGGTGGACGGCCGAAGAGGGCGCGCGCCGCCGCGACGCGCTGCTGCTGGCCGATGGAGAGCTCGGTGACCGGACGCGCGAGCAGGTCGGGCGAGCCGAGGCCGAGCGCGGTCAGCAGCCGTCGGCCCTCGGCCGCGAGGTCGCCGCCCGGCACGCGCGCGGCGCGCGCCGGCGAGAACTGCGCCGGCAGCAGCACGTTCTCGAGCACGCCGAGGTAAGGGATCAGGTTGAACATCTGGAACACGAAGCCGAGCCGCTCGCCGCGCAGCCGGTCGCGTTCACCGGCGCCGAGGGTGGCGAGGTCCGTGCCGAGCACCCGCACCGCGCCGCGCCGCGGCACCAGCACGCCGCCCACGAGGCCGAGCAGCGTGCTCTTGCCGCTGCCGCTGGGGCCGCGCAGGAACACCCGCTCGCCCTGCGCGATGCGCAGCGACGGGATGTCGAGGATGGCGGGCTTGCCGGGCCAACCGAACTCGAGGTCCTGGACCTCGATCGCGGGGACGGCGTTCGTCACGGCGGTCACGCGGCCGAGTCTACCGCAGCGATATGCGCGCGGCGCGGTCGCGCAGCGTCTCCTGGCGTTGGCCCGCGGGGGTGATGAGGTTCACGACGGCCTCCTCGACGCCTTGCAGGCGGCGCAGCGCCCAGACCTCGACCCACTCCAGGGCCTCTGGCGAGGCGCAGTCGAAGAGATAGCGGCCGTTGTAATCGGCATGGCCGCTGCCGAGCTTGGGCGGCGTGAACTTCGCCTCGACGAGCCGGCAGCCGGCCGCGCGCGGCACGCCGAGCATCGAGCGGCCGGAACGGAACCACTCGTCGACGGCCTTGACCGCGGCGCGCTCGAGGTCGTCGCGCGGCGAGCGCTCGAAGCCCAACGCCTGGTCGGCCGGCGCCTCGATCTCGAGGAGCAGCTTGCGGCCCTCGAGCGCGATGTTGAGCGTGACCTCCCCGTGCACGTGCTTGCCGGGCGCGTCGAGCACGTCGGCCCCTGCGGGGGCGGTCATCGACAGCAGCGCCAGCGCCGCAGCCACGCCGAAGGATCGCGGTCCCGGGATGCGGCGGATGTGGGGGCGCGGGTGGCGGCTCATGACGCGGCTCCTTGGGTGTGGCGTGATCAGAACTCGAGGCGCAGGCCCCCCGAGACGGCGCGACCCGCGAGCGGAGCATAATCCTTCAGCGGCGAAGCGTGGCGCCGCGCTTCCTCGTTGAGCAGGTTGCTGCCGCGCAGGAACACCGAAACGCTCCCCGATCCGACCGGCTGGCGCCACGATGCCTCGATGCCGAGCAGCGTGAAGCCGTCGGTGGCGCGCTCGCCCTCGGCGACGCGGTCCTGCCGGTCGTGCCAGATCGCTTCGAGGCCAAGCCGCAGGCGGGCGCCGGTGAGCGCGGCCTCGGCGCCGAGCCGCAGCGGCGGGATCTGCGGCAGCGGGTCGCCAGAGCCGTCGCGCGCGCGCACGAGGTCGCCGAACAGGCGCAGCCCGAGCGCGCCGAGGCGGGTCTCGACCAGCCGGTCGTGGCTGAGATCGAACTCGGCGCCGGTGAAGCGCGCTTCCTTCGCCTGGAACTCCACCACCGGGAGCCCGTCCTCGCTGCCGCCCGTCGGCTGGGCGACGATGTAGCGGTCGTAGTCGACGACGAACACGCCGAAGCTGCCGCGCCAACCGCCGCCGGCGCCGAGGCGCAGCGCGAGGTCGGCGGTCAGGCCGCGCTCGGTGCCGAGGTCCGCGTCGCCGATCTCGTAGCGGCTCGCCGCGAGGTGCGGGCCATCGGCGTAGAGCTCGGTCGCCGTCGGGTGCCGCTCGCTGCGCGTCAGTTGCAGCGCGAGCGTCGCGCCCGGCCGCGGCGACCACAGCGCGCCGAGCGAGCCGCCGAGCGCGCTGCCCTCGTAGTCCGGCATCGCATC
>RFTM01000295.1 GCA_009923475.1 Gammaproteobacteria bacterium
GAAACCTATTTCAAGATGCCGGGCATCCAGAAGATGGTGTCCGGCTTCGTCGGCGGCGAGATCACGCCCGATTGGCTGCGCGGCATCCTCCGCATGCTGGCCTTCGATCCGGTGCACGTCACCGACGAGCTGGTCGCCGAGCGCTTCGCGATCCTGAAGCTCATGCCCAAGGACGTGCTCGGCCGCATGCGCATCCCCGACCTCACGCCGCGGCTCGGCGAGCTCACCATGCCCGTGCTCGGGTTCTGGGGCATCGAGGACCAGTTCTGCCCCGCGTCCAGCGCGCTCAAGATCCTGGGCGCCTGTCCCGACAGCCGCATGATCATGTACTCGCGCGTCGGGCACTGGGTGATGATCGAGCGCGCGGAGGAGTTCAACCGCCATGTCATCGACTTCCTCGCCCGCTGACGCGGCAGCCCGCGTCGCCGTCATCGAGGCGCTCGCCGACGAGCTCTACGAGGCGTGGGGCGCGCGGCGCACGGTGCCGCCGCTGCGCGAGCGGCATCCCTCGCTCACCATCGACGACGCCTACCGCATCTCGCTCGGCTTCATGGCGCGCCGGCGCGCCGCGGGCGAGCGCATCGTCGGCAAGAAGATCGGCGTCACGAGCAAGCCCGTGCAGGACATGCTCGGCGTGCACCAGCCCGACTTCGGCTTCCTCACCGACGCGATGCAGGTGCCGGACGGCGGTACCATCGACATCGCCTCGCGCATGATCCAGCCCCGCGCCGAGGCCGAGATCGCGCTCATCCTGGGCGCGCCGCTCAAGGGTCCGGGCGTCACGCCGGCCGATGTGCTCGCCGCCACCGCGAGCCTCGCGCCCTGCTTCGAGGTGGTCGACTCGCGCATCGACCGCTGGGACATCCGCATCGTCGACACCGTCGCCGACAACGCGTCCTGCGGCCTGTTCGTGCTCGGCGCCGCGCGCGTGCCGCCCGCCGGCCTCGACCTCGCCGCGCTCGAGGTGCGCGTGCGCAAGAACGGCGCGCCGCTGTCGCGGGGCTTCGGCTCCGCGGTGCAGGGCTCGCCGCTCGCTTCGGTCGCATGGCTGGCGAACACCTTGGGCGCTTACGGCGTCACGCTGGACGCGGGCGACATCATCCTTTCCGGTTCGCTGGTGCCGCTCGAGACGGCGCGCCCCGGCGATCTCTTCGAACTCGACTGCGACGCGCTGGGCGGCGCGTCGGTGCGGTTCGCCTGACCTTCGACCCTAGACCTTCGATCCGAGGAACTGTCGCGATGGGCATCTCCCTCCCTGAAGTGCAGACCGATGTGCTGGTGGTGGGCAGCGGCGCGAGCGGGCTCACCGCCGCGCTCGCCGCCGCGGACCAGGGCGCCAAGGTGCTGATCATCGAGAAGGGCCACCTGTTCGGCGGCACCTCCGCCACCTCGGGCGGCACCATCTGGATCCCGAACAACCACCTCATCGGCCCCGCGGGCGGCAGCGATACGCCGGAAGATGCCGAGCGTTACATCGCCGCGCTCGCCGGGGAGTTCTCCTCGCCGGAGCGCATCCGCGCCTTCGTCGAGCACGCGCCGCGCATGTTCCGTTGGCTCGACGAGAAGACCGACGTCAAGTTCGAGAGCCTGACCAGATATTGCGACTACCACCCGGAGCTGCCGGGCGGCCGCCCGGGCTACCGCAGCTGCCAGGCGCTGCCCATCGCCTGCGACGCGCTCGGCAGCGAGTTCGACCTGCTGCAGCCGCCGCATGTCGGCACCACGGCCTTCGGCCGCATCAACTGGACCGCGCGCGAGGCGCATCCGCTGATCACGCAGTCGAAGGGCGCGAAGAGCACCTTCATGAAGATCGCCGCCAAGTACTACCTCGACGTGCGACAGCGCTGGAAGACGCATCGCGACCGTCGGCTGACGGGCGGCGGCGCGCTGGTGGCGCGGCTGCGCGTGTCGCTGCGCAAGCGCAAGGTGCCGATGCAGCTGTCGACCGAGCTCACGGGCTTCATCGTCGAGGGCGGGCGC
The DNA here is from genome assembly GCA_009923475.1 of Gammaproteobacteria bacterium. GTDB lineage: Bacteria > Pseudomonadota > Gammaproteobacteria > Steroidobacterales > Steroidobacteraceae > UBA964. The sequence continues at coordinate 1,981 of RFTM01000295.1, forward strand.
GTGGTCGGCGCCGAGGTGCTGTGCAACGGCCAGCCGCAGCGCATCCGCGCCGCGCGCGGCGTGATCCTCGCCGCGGGCGGCTTCGAGCGCAACGCGGCGCTGCGCGCGCAGCACCTGCCGGGCCCCACCACCATCGCCTGGTCCGCGGGCAACCCCTTCAACACGGGCACCGCGACCGAGGCCGCGATGCGGCTCGGCGTGAAGATGGCGAACCTCGACTCGGCGTGGTGGGCGCCGGGCTACAAGCTCGCCGACGAGGACCGCGCGCGGCCGATGTTCGTCGAGCGCTCGCTGCCCGGGTCGATCATGGTCGATGGCGCAGGCAAGCGTTTCTGCAACGAAGCGGCGTCCTATCACGTCACCGGCGGCCTGATGGCGCAGCGCGCCGCGGCCGGCGGCACGGTGCCGACCTGGTTCGTGTTCGACGCGCGCTACCGCGGCAAGTACGCGCTCGGCCCGATCTTCCCCGGGCCGCCGACCTTCGACCGGAGCCTCCGGCCGAGCGTCAAGGCCATCCTGCGCTCCGCCGACACCCTCGCCGGGCTCGCCGAGAAGATCGGCGTGCCTGCCGACGCGCTGACCGCCACCGTCGAGGCCTTCAACGGCCATGCCGTGGCCGGCAAGGACCCGGACTTCGCGCGCGGCGAGAGCCTCTACGACCGCTACTACGGCGACCCGGCGATCGCGCCGAACCCTTGCCTTGCGCCGCTCGCGAAGGCGCCGTTCTACGCGTTGCCGATCTATCCCTGCGACATCGGCACCAACGGCGGCCTGCTCACCGACGGGCACGCGCGCGCGCTCGACGAGACCGGTCAGCCGATCCCCGGTCTCTATGCCGCCGGCAACTGCGCCGCCTCGCCGATGGGCAAGAGCTATCCGGCGGCGGGCGCGACGCTCGGCCCCGGCATGACCTTCGGCTACCTCGCCGCGCTGCACGCGACGGCGGGCATGGCGGCCGGCGCTGCAGAGCGGGCGGCGTGATGGCGGCGGGTGCGGCGGGCGCGACGGCGATCAGGCCG
>RFTM01000296.1 GCA_009923475.1 Gammaproteobacteria bacterium
TGGTCCTACGGCCGGGATCTTTGGCCGCAGGCAGCCGCGGCGCGCGCCGCGGCCTGAGCCGCGGCCCGGGACCCTTCAGCGCGGGCCCTTGTCGAGCTCGCGCTGCAGGAAGGCGACCAGCGTCGCCGGCGTGTCCTTGGTGGTCCGCGTGCGCTCGTAGGCGTGGGCGCTGCGCACCTTGCGGTCGAACCACACGAGCTCCTGCTCGGGCTGCTTCGGGCGGGTGCCGGCCAACCAGATGGCGGTGTCGGCGCCCGAGCGCTCGTCGCGCAGGATCGGCCGCAGGATCTTGCGGAAGCGCGGCAACGAGCGCTTGACGCCCGCGGTGTCCGACCAGCCCGGGTGCATCACGTAGAAATCGATGCCGCGCGCGCCGTAGGTGTCGCGCCAATGCTGGTTCAGCACCATCTGCCCGCGCTTGTGGAAGCCGTAGGCCACCGTGCCGTTGTAGCGCGCCGGGTCCGTGACGTTCAGCATCGAGGTCATCAGCGGCACGTTGTAACCGCCGCCCGAGGTCACGTTGACGACCACGCTGCCGCGGCCGAGCAGCCCGCCGGCGACCAGCGCCTCGGTGAGCTGGTAGTGCGACAGGATGTTGGAGCCGAACGAGGCCTCGCGGCCCTCGGCCGTGATGGTCAGGTCGTCGTTGAGCACGCCGACGTTGTTCATCAGCGCATCGATGCGGCGGCCCTTGGCGAGCAGCCGCTCGACCAGCCGCTGCGTGTCGGCGGTGAGCGTGAAGTCGCAGCATTCGGTGTCGAGGCCGGAGAGCCCGGCCGCCTTCACGTCGGCCTCGAGGGCGCGCAGCTTGTCGGCGCTGCGGGCGGCGGCGGTCACGGTCGCGCCGGCGCGCAGCGCGGTCATCACCATCTCGCGGCCGAGCCCGCCGGAGCCGCCCGTCACCAGCCAGTGCTGGCCGCTGAAGGACGGCGTGAAGGACGGCCAGAAGACCCGCCTCGCCAGGTAGCCGACCTGGGTGAAGCTCAGGGTGAAACGCCCGTAGAAGGCGGCGATCTTCTTCAGCTGCTGCAGGTTCATCGGGGACCTCTGATCTCTTTGATAGACTCGTATCCAGCATGACACGCACCGCGCCCCGGCTCGACGTCGACGCCATCCGCGACCTGTTGCGTCGCGGCGAGGGCACGCGGGTGCTCGACGTGATGGGCGACCGTTGGTCGTTCCTGATCCTGCGCGACGCCTTCCTGCGCGTGCGCCGCTTCGAGGACCTGCGGCGTCGCACGGGGGCGGCCCGCGGCACGCTGGCGGCGCGGCTCGCCGAGCTCGTCGACCACGGGGTGCTGCAACGCCTGCCCTACGGCGACGTGCCCGGCCGGCTCGAATACCGCCTCACCGAGAAAGGCCTCGGCTTCTATCCGGTCGCGCTCTGCATGTGGAAGTGGGAGGGCCGCTGGAGCGCAGGCTTCGACCTGCCGCCGCGGATGGTGCATCGGCGCTGCGGGCAGGCCCTCGACCCGCTGCTGACCTGCGGCCACTGCGACCAGCCGGTGCACCTGCGCGATGTGGGTTACACGCTCGGACCTGGCGCGCGGCATCCGGTGCGCACCGCACGCGCCACCCGCCGGCGGCAGACGGCGGGACCGGACGGCTATGGCGAGGGCGTCGACACCACCATGTTCCACGCCGTCGACACCGTCGCCGACCGCTGGACGGCGGTGTTGTTGGCCGCGCTCTTCTTCGGCCTGCGCCGTTACGACGACATCAGCGCCGCGCTCGGCATCGCCACCAACATCCTCGCCGACCGGCTGCGGCTGCTGCTGTCGGCGGGCGTCATCGAGCGCCACCTCTACCAGGAAAAACCGGCGCGGCACGAGTACCGCCTCACCGCCAAGGGTCTCGACCTGTTCCCGTTCACGCTCGCGATGCACGAGTGGGGCGCTCGCTGGATGCCCTCGCCGCACGGCGCGGTGATCCGGCTGCAGCACCGGGCCTGCGGCCATGCGCTGCGCAGCCGCCTCACCTGCGGCGCCTGCGGCGAGCTCGTCGACCCGCACGACGTGCTGGTCTCGCCCTCCGGCGGTCCGCGCGCCCCGCGCGCCCCGCGCCGCGCCGTCCAACGCCGTGCTCAGGCGCGCGGCGGCAAGGGGAAGAAGCCGCTGGTGCGCCGCACGTAGTCCTGGTAGTCCGGCCGCTTCTTGAGCATCCGCCGCTCGAGCAGCTCCTTGCCCATCATGCCGAGGATGGCCCAGGCCATGAGCGCGGGCGAGACGAAGCCGATCCAGCCCCAGGGGACCTCGAGCGCGATCAGCGCGAAACCGGCCCATACGCAGCATTCGCCGAAATAGTTGGGGTGCCGCGAGTAGCGCCAGAGCCCGGTGTCGAGCACCTTGCCCTTGTTGGACGGGTCGGCCTTGAAGCGCGTCAGCTGCAGGTCGGCGGTGCCCTCGAAGACGATGCCGAACAGCACCAGCGCCGCGCCGATCCAGGCCAGCGCGCCGAGCGCGCTCGGCCCCGGCGCGACCTGCGCGAAGATGAACGGCACGGCGAGGATGACCACGGTGATGCCCTGGTAGATGTTCACGTGGATCAGGCTGTGGAGGGCGTAGCTCTTGCCCTGCGACTCGACATGCTGGCGCAGCCGCGCATAACGCGGATCCTCCTTGCCCCAGTTGCGCCACAGCAGGTAGCCGCCGAGGCGCAGCGACCACAGCACCGCGAGCACCATCACCAGCGTGCGGCGGTCGTCGGCGCCGCCGCCGAGCTGCCAGCCGATGACCGCGGCGATGCCGAGGCAGGGCGCGAACCAGATGTCGACGATGCTCGAATCCTTCATGGCGAGCCCGATGACCCAGACCACGATGAACGACACCATGATGTAGGCCGCCACCAGCTGGAACAGGCCCCAATATCCCTCGAAAGCTTCCATCATCCCCCCTCGCCCGTCGCGCGGGCTTATACCGACAAGGCTCCGCTGCGCGGCGGCTGCCAGCCGCGGGCGCGTTGTTCTTCTATGAGCGCATCCAGCCGCGCCGCGAGCGGCG
>RFTM01000297.1 GCA_009923475.1 Gammaproteobacteria bacterium
GCTCGGGCGAAGGTGAGCCGCTTGGCCTCGGCGGCGGCGAGGGCGTCTCTGGCCTTGCGCTTCTCGTCGCGCGGGTCGATGCCTTGCCGGATCAGCTCGCGGGCTTCGCGGGCGCGCTGCCGAGCTTGCTCGAGGGTGACATCGGGATAGCCGCCGAGGCCGATGTCGGGGCGCCGGTTGCCGACCATCACGCGGAGCATCCAGCTCGATGCGCCGGTGGGCTTGATGCGGAGGTGCAGCCCATCCACGCCGCCAACGGCGTGAAGTCCGGGGCGCTTGAGGCGCCGCGCGAGTGCGGCAGACAGCTCTGGTGCTTTCTTCGGCATGGGTGCGTCCTGTTGCGAGCCATCCGGCCCAACATAAAGTCTGCACTTTCATGCGACACGCTGCAACGCGTTGGGACACGCGCGCGGCGTGATGTTTGCGTAAACCTATGAATCTGCGCTGTAATTGCGATCGAGCGCGACAGGATGCTGCGCGGACACGGTAGACTCTCTCTCCGCCAGTTTTCCCGACCACCTTGCCGGGATCCGGACCCGAGAAGTCGACCGAGGTGGGTTCGAGGGAGCCGACGCGCAGCGGCGGCTTTCCCGGAGCACCTGCCGCCGGAGGGTGGAGTCCCCCCGCCCGTTCCATTACAATGCGCGCCCCTCGGCCCCGGGCTTACCGCCCGCGGAGTCGGGACGATCGGCGCGCCCGTAGCTCAGTTGGATAGAGCGCATGGCTACGAACCATGAGGTCGGGAGTTCGAATCTCTCCGGGCGCGCCAACTTCCTGCCCTACCCCTGTCTCAGCCTCCCTTGATCCGCCGCTCGAGCCACTGGTACTCGAGGTCGAGCAGCGTCCGCATGCGCTGGTTGGCGAAACGGATGCCCGGCAACTCGGTGCAGATCGCCGATGGCCTTGACTCGGTCGACAGGGTCACGAGGTTCGCGGTGGCCGTGGCGAGCCGCGGGATGTCGGCAAGACGCTGCGCCTCCAACTCGCGGTACTCGGCGTCCTCGAGCAGGCTGCGCCGGAAGTCCTCGGTCTGCGCGGCGCTCCATCCTTGGCGCCGGGCGCGCTCGGCCAGCGCGGCGTCGAGCTGCTGTTAGATGCCGCTCGCTTCCCGGTACAGCGCGGTGATCTCGGTGCGCAGCCGCTCGAGGGCTGCGCGCGCTCCGTCCTCGTCCGGACAAGCCAGCGCTCCGCGGGGCGCAGCGGCGGCGAGCAAGACCACCAAGGTCGTCGCGTACCTCTTGGCGGAGCGGTCGGCGGAGCGGGTCATCATCCGAAGGGCGCTCGGTTCGGCGGGACTTCGGGCATTCTAACGGCATGAGCTCCGATTCCTTAAGTGCCCCCCGCGCGCTCGCCGGGTGGTTCGCCGTCGGCGTGCTGCTCGCGGCTTACGCCATCTCCTTCCTCGACCGGCTGATCCTCACGCTGATCGTGCAGCCGCTGAAGGCCGACCTCGGCATCAGCGACACGGAGTTCGGGCTGCTGCAGGGGCCGGCGTTCGCGCTGTTCTACGCCACCATGGGCCTGCCGCTCGGTTGGCTCGCCGACCGGGTGCATCGGGTGCGGCTGATGGCCTTCGCGATCCTGTTCTGGTCGTTGATGACCTTCCTGTCGGGGCTCGCCACCGATTACTGGCACCTGCTGCTGTGCCGCTTCGGCGTGGGTTTCGGCGAGGCCGCGCTGGTGCCGGCCGCGGTGTCGCTGCTCGCCGACCTCTTCCCGCCGCAGCGTCGCGCGCTGCCGGTCAGCGTGTTCACGGCGGGCCTCGCGGTCGGGTCGGGGCTCGCGCTCTACCTCGGCGGCAGTTTCATCGCCTTCGCCGAACAGGGCGCCACCGGCCTGCCCTTGATCGGCCCGTTCTTCGAGGGTCGCGCACCCTGGCACATCGTGCTGATGCTGGCGGGCCTCGTCGGCCTGCCGGTGGCGGCCTTGGTGCTCACCTTGGACGAGCCGCGCGCCGCAGTGCGTCCGGGTGCGGACACGGCGGGCGCGACGGCACAGGCGGGCGGCCGCGAGAACCTGGCGGCGGCCTGGCGGCATCTCGTCGCGCAGCGCGCGTTCTTCCTGCCGATGCTGGCCTCTATGGGCGTGCTGTTCGTGATCAGCACCTCGATGTCGGCCTGGCTGCCGCAGGTCTTCATCCGCGACCACGGCTGGTCGCCGGTGATCGCGGGCCAGACCTTGGGGCCGGTGATCCTGTTCGCGGCGCTCGCCGGCAACTTCGCATCGGGCGCGCTCGCCACGGCGCAGGGCAAGGCGGGACGCGACGATGCGGTGCTGCGTACCATGTTCCAGGGCGCTTGCGTGCTGGTGCCTGCGGCGATCGCCATCGGGCTCTTCGCCTCGCCGCAGGCCGCGCTCGTCACCGTCGGCGTGGCCTTCCTCGCGCTCGGCGTGACCTTCGGCGTCGCCTCGCTCGCCTTCGTCGAGGTCACGCCGCCGCGGCTGCGCGGCCAGGTGGTCGCGATCTACCTGCTGATCGGCAACCTGGTCGGGCTCGCGCTCGGTCCGACCGGCGTGGGCGCGTTGATGGACAGCGGATGGGCCTGGGTCACGGGCGTGGGCGCGGCGCTGGCCGCGACCTGCTTCGCCGCCGGTCTCCCCGGTCTTTATGGGCTGTGGCGGGCCTGGCGGCGTTTCACGGCGGCGAAGGCATCGCCGGCGGCGCGCTAGGCGCCGGCGCAACCGCGGGCAGCGCGATCGCGGACGGCGCGATCGCATCCGGCAGCACGGGCGGCGTCGGCGAGGGCGCGGGCGTCACGCGGTCGACGAAGTAGCCGGTCTCGCCGAAGCAGGAGGTCGGCAGGCCGCGGTGCTCCGAGTAGTGCAGCTGCACGCGCTCGCCGACGTAGCCTCCGAGCTGCTTCGCCACCGCCTCGTCGCGCACGGAGAACTCCCAGATCTCGGGCGCCATGCCGGGCACCACGTACAGCGCGAGCTCGCCTTCCCAGGTCTTGCAGACCCAGCCTTTGTGCGAGAACTTCTGCAGCACGCCGCCGCGG
>RFTM01000298.1 GCA_009923475.1 Gammaproteobacteria bacterium
CGCTCAACACCGCGCTCGACCTCGTGCGCGAGGGGGTGCTCGCCCAGCACGGCGTCGAGCTCATCGGCGCCTCGCGCGAGGCCATCGACATGGCCGAGGACCGCGAGCTCTTCCGTGACGCCATGCGCGAGATCGGCCTCGAGTCCGCGCGCTCGGCGGTCGCCAAGACCCTCGAGGAGGCGCTCGCCATCCAGGCCGGCCTCGGCTTCCCCTGCGTCATCCGCCCCTCGTTCACGCTCGGCGGGTCGGGCGGTGGCATCGCCTACAACCGCGAGGAGTTCGAGGACATCGTCGCGCGCGGCCTCGACGCCTCGCCGACCACCGAAGTGCTCATCGAGGAGTCGGTGCTCGGCTGGAAGGAGTTCGAGATGGAGGTCGTGCGCGACCGCGTCGACAACTGCATCATCGTCTGCTCGATCGAGAACCTCGATCCGATGGGCGTGCACACGGGCGACTCGATCACCGTCGCGCCCGCGCAGACGCTCACCGACAAGGAATACCAGCGCATGCGCGACGCCTCGATCGCCGTGCTGCGCAAGATCGGCGTCGACACCGGCGGCTCCAACGTCCAGTTCGCGGTCGATCCCGCGACCGGCCGCCTCATCGTCATCGAGATGAACCCGCGCGTGTCGCGCTCGTCCGCGCTCGCCTCCAAGGCGACCGGCTTCCCGATCGCCAAGGTCGCCGCGAAGCTCGCGGTCGGCTACACCCTCGATGAGCTGCGCAACGACATCACGGGCGGCGCCACGCCGGCCTCGTTCGAGCCGACCATCGACTACGTCGTCACCAAGATCCCGCGCTTCACCTTCGAGAAGTTCAAGGGCGCCAACGACCGCCTGACCACCCAGATGAAGTCGGTGGGCGAGGTGATGGCCATCGGCCGCACCTTCCAGGAGTCTCTGCAGAAGGCGCTGCGCGGCCTCGAGACCGGACTCGACGGCCTCACGCCCATCAACGCCCCGCCGCCGGCGGGGCAGCCGCTCGGCGACGTCGCCGCCGCGCGCCTCGCGCAGGAACTGCGCATGCCGGGCCCGGACCGCCTGCGGCACGTGGCCGACGCGCTGCGCGCCGGTTGGGGCTTCGAGCGCGTGCAGCAGCTGTCGCACATCGACCCCTGGTTCCTTGCCCAGATCGAGGAGCTGGTGCTCGAGGAGCAGGCCGTCGCCGCGCAGGGGCTGGCCGCCCTCGATGCGGCCCGGCTGCGCGCCCTCAAGCGCCGCGGATTCTCCGACGCCTGCCTCGCGCGGCTCCTCGGCCGCCGCGAGGACGAGCTGCGCGCGCATCGCCATGCGCTCGGCATCCGGCCGGTCTTCAAGCGGGTCGACACCTGCGCCGCCGAGTTCGCCACCTCCACGGCCTACCTCTACTCGACCTACGAGGAGGAATGCGAGGCGCAGCCGACCGCGCGCCGCAAGATCGCGATCCTCGGCGGCGGCCCCAACCGCATCGGGCAGGGCATCGAGTTCGACTACTGCTGCGTGCACGCCGCGCTCGCGCTGCGCGAGGACGGCTACGAGACCATCATGATCAACTGCAACCCGGAGACCGTGTCGACCGACTACGACACCTCCGACCGGTTGTACTTCGAGCGCCGAGGACCGCGAGCGCTTCCAGAAGCTGGTGCAGCAGCTCGGGCTGCGGCAGCCGGCCAACGCCACTGCGCGCACCGAGGACGAGGCGCTCGCGCTCGCGCGCGAGGTCGGCTTCCCGCTGGTGGTGCGTCCGTCGTACGTGCTCGGCGGCCGCGCCATGGAGATCGTCTTCAACGAGGACGACCTGCGCGCCTACATGACCGATGCCGTGAAGGTGTCGAACGACAGCCCGGTGCTGCTCGACCGCTTCCTCGACGACGCCATCGAGGTCGATGTCGACGCGGTGTGCGACGGCAAGGACGTGCTGGTCGGCGGCATCATGGAGCACGTCGAGCAGGCGGGGGTGCACTCGGGCGACTCGAGCTGCTCGCTGCCGCCCAACAGCCTCTCCGCCGCGCTGCAGGACGAGCTGCGCGAGCAGACCCGCCGCCTCGCGCTTGCGCTCGATGTCATCGGCCTCATGAACATCCAGTTCGCCATCCAGAACGGCCGGGTTTTCGTCCTCGAGGTCAATCCACGCGCCTCGCGCACCGCGCCGTTCGTCTCCAAGGCGACGGGCCTGCCGCTCGCCAAGGTCGGCGCGCGCGTCATGACCGGCCGCAGCCTTGCCGAGCTCGGCTGCAGCCGCGAGCGGGTCCCGCCCTACTACTCGGTCAAGGAATCGGTGTTCCCGTTCGTGAAGTTCCCGGAGGCCGACCCGATGCTCGGCCCCGAGATGAAATCGACCGGCGAGGTGATGGGCACCGGCCGCAGCTTCGGCGAAGCCTACGCCAAGTCGCAGTCCGCCTCGGGCGTGACCCTGCCGCGCTCGGGGCTCGCCTTCATCAGCGTCCGCGAGCGCGACAAGCCCGGCGCCGTCGAGCTCGCCAAGCGACTCGTGGCCCGCGGCTTCGAGCTGGTGGCGACCCACGGCACGGCCAAGTCCAGCGTTCGCGACCTGCGAGGCTCTGGACTCGCTCGACGAGGTCGAGGTCCACCGCCTGCAGGACCTGCACCAGGAGGTGCCGGGATGAAGCGCAATCCGATGACCCTGCGCGGCGCAGAGCTGCTGCGCGCCGAGGTCAAGAAGCTCAAGTCCGAAGACCGCCCGAACGTCATCAAGGCGATCGCCGAGGCGCGTGCGCTCGGCGACCTCTCCGAGAACGCCGAGTACCACGCGGCCCGCGAGCAGCAGGGCTTCATCGAGGGTCGCATCGCCGAGATCGAGGCCAAGCTCTCGACCGCCGAGATCATCGACGTCGCGGCGCTCTCGCCCGGCGGCAAGGTGGTCTTCGGCGCCACGGTCGAGATCGAGTCCGAGGACGACGGCAAGCGCACCACCTACGCCATCGTGGGCGAGGACGAGGCCGACATCCGGGCCGGCCGCATCGCCTACAACTCGCCCATCGCCCGC
>RFTM01000299.1 GCA_009923475.1 Gammaproteobacteria bacterium
TCGCCGAGCAGCGTGACGCGCCCCTTCGACCAGGCGGCGAGCGGCTCGCGGTCGAACAGGCCCCACTTGAAGAGCTGGTCTTCGGGCACGAGCTCCATGATGCGCCGCACCATCGGCGTCCAACCCTCGAACTCGGCGAGCAGCTCCGCCACCGTCGAGCGGATCGCCCAACCTTCCTCGGTCCAGGCCTCGCGCTCGGCGAAGGCGACGAAGTTGAGCAGCTCGCCGCCGCGCACCGGGTAGCGGTTGACGAGGTGACCGGGACCGATGAAGAGCCCGGAAGGCGGGTCGAGGATCTCCTTGGGCACGAGATGCATGGGCACGAGGCCGCGCCACGCGATGTAGCCGGTGTAGGTGACGCCGAGCGGACCGAACACCTGCTGGCGCACCGGCGAGCGCGCCCCGTCGGCGCCGACCAGCAGGTCGACGCGGGCGCGGCCGCCGTCCGCGAACGAGAGGTCGACGCCGTCGGCGTCCTGCGCGACGGCCGTGCAGCGCGCGCCGAGCCGTATGGCCTGCGGATCGCAGGCGCGCACCGCGGCGGCCAGCGCGTCGTGCAGGTCGGCGCGGTGGATGAGGTAGTAGCGCTCGCCGTAACGCTCGATGAGACGCTGGCCGCGGTTGACCCAGTTGAGGGGCCGGCCGTCGCGCCAGTGACGCACGCACTGGTCCTCGGGATGATGGGCCTTCGATTCGAGCATCGCGTGCAGGCCGAGATGGTTGAGCGCATGCGCCGCCGTGGGGCTCAGCGACAGCCCGGCGCCGACCTCGGCGAGGACCGGGGCCTGCTCGAACACCGTCACCCGCTGGCCCGAGCGCAGCAGGGCCAGGGCGGCCGTGAGGCCGCCTATCCCTGCGCCGACGATGCCGATCCGCGGTTGCATGGCGCCACTTGAACACGCCATCGGCCGCCCACGATGCGCGGGAAGCGGGCTCGTCCCCCCTGCGGACAGGCCTGACCGAAGGGCGGTAAAATGGTCCATGACCGTTGCAAAGACCCGCCGCGACCCCAAGGTCGGATTCGTCAGCCTCGGCTGCCCCAAGGCGCTCGTCGACTCCGAGCGCATCCTCACCCGCCTGCGCGCCGAGGGCTACGTGGTCGCGCCCGACTACGGCTCCGCGGACCTCGTGGTGGTCAACACCTGCGGCTTCATCGATTCGGCCATCGACGAATCTTTGGACGCCATCGGCGAGGCGCTGGAGCAGAACGGCCGCGTGGTCGTCACCGGCTGCCTCGGCGCCGACCCGAAGCGCATCCTCGAGCGCCATCCGCGGGTGCTCAAGGTGACGGGCCCGCATGCCTACGACGACGTCATCAGCGCGGTCCACCAGCACCTGCCGCCGAAGCACGACCCCTTCGTCGACCTCGTGCCGCCGCAGGGCGTGAGGCTCACGCCGCGGCACTACGCGTACCTCAAGATCTCCGAGGGCTGCAACAACAAGTGCAGCTTCTGCATCATCCCGGACCTGCGCGGCAAGCTCGCGAGCCGCCGCATCGACGAGGTGCTGCGCGAGGCCGAGCGGCTGGTGCGCGCCGGCGTGCGCGAGCTGCTCGTCATCTCGCAGGACACCAGCGCCTACGGCGCCGACCTGCGCTACGCGAAGGCGCAGTGGAACGGCGCCGAGCACGCCACGCGCTTCATCGACCTCGCGCGCGGGCTGGGCTCGCTGGGCGCCTGGGTGCGCATGCACTACGTCTACCCGTATCCGCACGTCGACGAGGTGCTGCCGCTGATGGCCGAAGGCAAGGTCCTGCCCTACCTCGACATCCCCTTCCAGCACGGCAGCCCCTCGGTGCTCAAGCGCATGAAGCGCCCGGCGCATGCCGAGGACACGCTCGCCCGCATCCGTTCCTGGCGCAAGGAGTGCCCGGACCTGACGCTGCGCAGCACCTTCATCGTCGGCTTCCCGGGCGAGACCGAGGCCGAGTTCGGGGAGCTGCTCGACTGGATCGAGGAGGCGCAGCTCGACCGCGTGGGCGCGTTCAAGTATTCGCCTGTGGAGGGCGCGCGCGCCAACGATGTCGCGCCGCATGTGGCGCCGGAAGTGCAGGAGGAGCGCCTCGCGCGCTTCATGGCGGCGGCGCAGCGCATCAGCGCGGCGCGGCTCGCGACCCGGGTCGGGCGCGAGGAGACGGTGCTGGTGGACGCCCTCGACGGCGATACGGCGATCGCGCGGTCGCGCGGCGATGCGCCGGAGATCGACGGCGTGGTCCGCATCCGCCGCGGCGGCAAGCTGCCCGTGGGCGAGTTCGCGCGGGTGCGCATCACCCGTGCGGGCGACTACGACCTCGCGGCGGTGCCGGCCACTGCCTGAACGGCGTCAGGCGCGGGCGCAGGGCCACACCGATTTCAAGGCGGCCGTGACCACCCGATCGGCGCTCTGGTCGAGCACCTCCGGGTTGTTGCGCATGTACTTCAGCACGACCTCGATGACCTGCCCCTGGGTGACGTTCGCCCCCGAGCAGACGAGCGTCCCGGACAGCGCGTCGTGCACGCCGATGACATAGCCGAAGGCGACGGCGTCACGCACATATTCGGTCGACTGCTTGTCGACCCTGTAATGACCCACCGCTTTCTGCGCAGGTCAGGCCGCTAAAGCATACGCCATAGCGGGGGTTTTCATGCCGAGGGCCTGGTGGGGCCGACGGGTGTTGTAGAAGCGGATCCACTCTCCGATGACGCGCGAGGCGTGTTGCTGGGTCTCGAAGCGATGACGGTGTACGCACTGCTCCTTCAGGGTGCGGATGACGCGCTCGATCATTCCGTTCTGCTGCGGGCAGTGCGGCGTGATGAACTCCTGCCGAAGACCATAACTGCGCACGAGGCGCGTGTAGACCCGAGAGGTAAAAACGAGCCCGTTGTCCGACCTCAGCAGGAACGGCGCCGTGCCGCGTCCGAGCGTTCCGAAGCGCGCGATTAACGCTTGCTCGAGCGCCGACATCGCCGTCGTTGCCTTGCCGCTTCTCGAGAGCTGCCAGCC
>RFTM01000300.1 GCA_009923475.1 Gammaproteobacteria bacterium
ACGCCGTCGCCGTGATGCGCGTCGATGTCGACGTAGGCGATGCGCTGCAGGCCGCGCCGGCGGCGCAACCACTCGATGACCACACCGCAATCGTTGAGCGCGCAGAACCCGGCAGCGCCCGCGCGCGAGGCATGGTGCAGGCCCGCGATCGGCACGAAGGCGCGGCGCGCCCGCCCGTCCATGATGGCCTCGGCGGCGGTCAGCGCCCCGCCGACCACATCCGCGACGGCTTCGTAGAGACCGGGGAACGCCGGCGTGTCGCCGGCATCCAGCCAGCCCTCGCCGGTCGCGGAACGCGCGCGCACCCGCGCGACATGCGCCGGGTCGTGGAACAGCAGCAACTCCTCGGCCGTGGCCTCGCGGAGCGGCTCGCGCGCGCAGCGGCCGTCGAGGCCGCGGGCGCGGAACTCGCGCATGAACGCGGCGTGCCGGTCGGTGCCGAAGGGATGCCCGCCGGGGAAGCCGTAGCGGGCGAGCCGCTCGTCGGTGATGACCAGGAGGTCCGTGTCCATGCGCTGCCCCTCGGCGCCGTCCGCCTAGATGGCCACTTGGCCGCCGGACTCGAGGATCTGCTCGGCGGGGATGCCGAAGTGGTCGCCCGCGAACTCGGCGTTGCGCGTCATGAAGGCGAACAGCGCCTTCTGCAACCGGGTGAACTCGCTGCGTCCGCTGGTCACCACGTCATCGCGGCCGAGCACGTAGACCGCGCCGCGCAGCTCCAGCTCCTTGTGGCGCCGTTGCGCCTCGCGCAGCAGGGCCGGGATGTCGGGCCGGTCCATGAAGCCGACGGTGGCGACCACCCGGTAGAGCCCCGGCCGCAGTTCCTGCAGGCGCACCCGCGAGCCGAAATCGACGTGCGGCACCGAGGCGGTGCGCAAGGTCATCACGATGGTCTGCGAATGCAGCACGTGGTTGGTCTGCAGGTTGCGCACCAGCGTGCGCGGCATGAGCTCCGCGTTGCCCGAGAGGAACACGACGGTGCGGTCGACCGTGGTCGGCTGCAGGCGATCGACGAGGCCGAGGAACTCGGCGGGCCGCAGGTCCTCGCGCGCGGTGCGCAAGGCGACGAAGCCGCGCCCGGCGCGCCAGGTCTGCATCAGGAAGAAGAGCGTGGTGCCGAGCGCGAGCGGCACCCAGCCGCCGTCGCCGATCTTCTGCAGGTTGCCGAGGATGTAGAGCGCCTCGATGGCGAGCACCGCCGCCATGAGCCCCATCTGCAGGCCGCGCAGCGGACGCCCGGTCGCCGCCAGCAGCGTGAGCATCAGCAGCGAATCGAGGGCCATGGTGATCGAGACGCCGACGCCGTAGGCGCCGGCGAGGCTGTCCGAGGAGCCGAACGACACGACCAGCACCAGCGTCAGCAGGCACAGCATCCAGTTGACGAAAGGCACGTAGACCTGGCCGATCGCCTCCTCGGAGGAATGCACGATGCGCATGCGCGGCAGGTAGCCGAGCTGCTGGCATTGGCGGGTGATGGAGAACACGCCCGAGATCACGGCCTGCGAGGCGATGACGGTGGCTGCGGTGGCGAGCAGCACGAGCGGCAGCACGAGGGCCGCCGGGGCGAGCTTGTAGAAGGGGTTGGCGAGCGCCGCCGGGTCGCGAAGCAGCAGCGCGCCCTGCCCGAAGTAGTTGAGCAGCAGCGCGGGCCAGACGATGAAGTACCAGGCGCGCGCGATGGCCGGGCGCCCGAAATGGCCGAGGTCGGCGTACAGCGCCTCACCGCCCGTCACGCACAGGAACACGGCGCCGAAGACCGCGAGCGCGATGCCCGGGTGCTCGATGACCAAGGCCACGGCGTGGGTCGGGTTCACCGCCGCCAGCACCTCGGGCGAGCGCGCGACCGACAGCGCGCCCAGCGACGCCAGCACCGCGAACCAGAGCAGCATGATCGGACCGAAGGCGCGACCGATGCGCTCGGTGCCCTTGCGCTGGATCTGGAACAGTGCGACCAGGATGACGAGGGTGATGGGCACGACGGAACCCCCGAGCCCGGGCGCCGCGAGCTCGAGCCCCTCGACCGCGCTCAGCACCGAGATGGCCGGGGTGATGACGCCGTCGCCGAAGAACAGCGCGCAACCGACGAGCCCCATCAGCGCGAGCGGCACGGCGGCCCGCGCGCCCGCCGAATCGCGGGCGAGCTGCATGAGCGCGAGCACGCCGCCCTCGCCGTCGTTGTCGGCCCGCAGCACGATGGTGACGTACTTGAGCGCCACCACGCTCGCGATCGACCAGAACACGAGCGAGAGCACGCCCTGGATGTTGGCGAGCTCGGCGGGCGACAGCCCGGAGACGGTGAAGACCGCGCGGAAGGCGTAGAGGGGGCTGGTGCCGACGTCGCCGAAGACGACGCCCATCGCGCCGATGACCAGCGCCAGGGAAGGCGAGACTGAGCGTGTCGAGGACATCGGGACCGCGGATTGTAGCACCGGCAGCGGGTGGGACTGTCCGGGGCGGTATAATGCGCGGATGGCCCAGTACATCTACACCATGAACCGGGTGGGCAAGATCGTGCCCCCCAAGCGTCACATCCTGCGCGACATCAGCCTGTCGTTCTTCCCGGGCGCCAAGATCGGCGTGCTGGGCCTCAACGGCTCGGGCAAGTCGACCCTGCTCAAGATCATGGCGGGCCTCGACAACAACATCGAGGGCGAGGCCAGGCCGCAGAGCGGCATCAAGGTCGGCTACCTGCCGCAGGAGCCGGAGCTCGACCCCAAGAAGACCGTGCGCGAGGAGGTGGTGCAGGGCATCGGCGGCCTGTTCGCCAAGCTCGAGCGCTTCAACCAGATCAGCGAGAAGTTCGCCGAGCCGATGTCGGACGACGAGATGAACGCGCTGCTCGAGGAACAGGCCAAGCTGCAGGACGCGCTCGACGCCGCCGGCGGCTGGGAGCTCGACCGCAAGCTCGAGATCGCCGCGGACGCGCTGCGCCTGCCGCCCTGGGACGCCGTCATCGAGAAGCTCTCCGGCGGCGAGAAG
>RFTM01000004.1 GCA_009923475.1 Gammaproteobacteria bacterium
GCTCGCTTCCGTGACCGCCAACGACGCCCTCGCCAAGGACAGCTGCCCGGCCCCGGCCAAGGCGCCGACGCGCGAACAGGCGATGGAGGGGATGAAGACCGCCAAGGACCGCGGCGCGCTCTGGACGATCCGCAAGGACGGCCGCACCAGCTACCTGTACGGCACGGTGCACATCGGGCGCATGGAATGGCTGTATCCCGGCCCGAAGCTCACGACCGCTCTGCGCAACACCGGCCTGCTCGCCATCGAGGTGGACCTGATGGCGCCCGACATGCGGGAGGAGATGATGGCGGCGATGGCCGAAGCGCCCAAGCTGAAGCTCACCAAGGCGGACCGCGCGCGGCTCAAGGCCCTTGCCGAGGCCGAATGCGTGCCGCCCAGGACGTTCGACGCGCTGCATCCGATCATGCAGGCCTACACCTACAGCTCGCTCATCGGCCGCCGCGACGGCTACTACGCCGAATACGCCCAGGAGTTCATGCTGACCGGCTTCGCCCGGGCCGCCCAGCGGCCGGTGGTCTCGCTGGAATCCATCGGCCTGCAGATGTCGGTGCTGATCCCGCGGGATCCGGCGCTGGCGCGCGCCGCCTTCGACGAGAGCTTGAAAGAGCTCGAGGCGCCGGACGCGCGCATCAAGCTGCGATACACCGTCGATGCATGGGAGCGCGGCGACCTCGAGGCCATGGACACCATCGAGGAGGCCTGCCAGTGCGTGCCCACCGAGGAGCAGCGCCGGTCCTTCGTCGCGCTCAACGACGATCGCAACACCGGCCTCGCGCGGCGCATCGCCGAAGAGCACGACAAGGGCGTGCCGGTGCTGGCGGCCGTCGGCTTGCTGCACATGACCGGCGACAAGGCCATCCCGAAGCTGCTCGCCGGGATGGGCTTCGAGGTCGCTCGGGTCGCCTACTGAGCGGCGCCCGGGCCCTTGGACCTCAGAACTTCCAGACCGCCGTCACGCCCAGCTGCCGCGGACGCGGCAGCGTGATCGCGAAGCCGCGCGTGGCGGGCGACGGGATGTTGCGCGAGTCGATGTAGCGCAGGATGTCGAGGCCGGTGTCGTCGTCGGTGAGGTTCTTGCCCCACAGCGTCACCGACCAAGCATCGCCCTCGAGCCCGATGCGGGCGTTGAGGTAGGTGCGCGAACCGGTCTCGATCAGGTTGTGCACCTGGGCGAACTTCGACCCTTCGTAGACGACATCGCCGCCCAAGGTCAGCTCGAGCCCCGCCGACAGCGGGACCGCGTACTGCACCACCGCGTAGCCGTTGTACTGCGGCGCGCGCGGCACGCGCTTGCGTTCTGGGTGAGCTGCTGGTTGGTGAGCTCGGTGTCGAACAGCGTGAGCGAGGCGAAGATGCGGCCGTCGGCGAGGCGCGCCTTGGCGCCGAGCTCGACGTTGACCGACTCTTCCTCCTCGTAGGCCGCGCCCTTGCCGAGGCTCTCGAGCAGCGGCAGCACCGCCGGCTGGTTGAAGCCGCCGGGCTTGTTGCCTTCCGCGTAGTTGGCGAAGAGCGTGAGGTCGTCGGTCGGCTTCCAGCGCAGCGTGAAGCGCGGCTTGTCGCTCTTGAAGGTCTCCTCAAGCGTAGCCACCGGCACGCGCACGCCCGAGGAGACGATGCAGCCCGTGGTCGGCGAGGTGCTGACCTGGATGCCGTCGCCGCCCGGCGCGCAGCGCGCGGGCGCCACCGGCGTGGTCGCGAACTGCGCGCCCGCCTGGCGACGCTGGTCGCGCGCGTGGCGGAACTCCGCGGTCGCGGTCCAACGCTCGGTGATGTCGTACTCGAGGCCGCCGAACAGCGCCTCGTTCTCGAGGTCGCGGTAGAAGAGCGCGGCCGCGCCGTTCGGCACGATGCGCGCGTCCGGCGTGGCCTTGTCGTCGCGCGTGAGGTCGTCGCCCTGCTTGAAGTAGTAGGCGCCGATCGTCCAACGGAACGCGCGGTCGGCGGGCGAGCGCAGCCGCAGTTCCTGCGAGAAGTCCTCGCGGCGCTCTTCCTGGATGCGCCAGAACGCGCCCTTGTTGCGGAACTGGCGGGTGGGATCGCCGGCGGCGCCCGGCAGCGGCGGCGCGAGCGCGGGCGAGTCGAGCAGCCCGAAGGCGTCGTAGCCGGCGTAGCTGGCGTCGAGCGCGATGGCGTAGTCCTCGTGGCTCCAGCCGGTCGCCGACACGAACTCGTAGCCCTCGCCGAAGCCGATCCTGGCGGTGAGCGCCGCGCGCACGCGGCTGCGGTCGATGCCCGGATCCGGGAACAGGTCGGTGCGCTGCTGGATGGTGAGCTTGGAGAGCGGCTGCGCCACGCCGCAGTAGTAGCCGCGGCTGCGCGGCAGCGCCGGGCCGGGAAGTTGGCAATTGTTGAACTCGCGGCCCTGCAGGGCGATGGCGAGCGGCCCGTCGTCGTCCTGCTGGCCGGTGACCAGCGCCGTCACGTCGATGTCGTCGCCCGGCGTCCAGCGCAGCTTGAAGGTGCCGGCCTTGGTGCGCTCGGCGCCGAGATCGTCGCGTTGGTCGAGCGGGTTGTCGTAGGCGCCGCCGTACTCCAGGTGGCTCACCGCCGCGTAGAACGCGAGGCGGTCCTCGACCACCGGTCCCGAGGCCCAGGCGCCGACATCGCGCTGGCCGTGCTCGCCGAGCGTCACCGTCGCGCGGCCCTCGAACTCGCGCGACGGCTTGCGCGTCACGAAATTGATGGCGCCGGCGAAGGTCGCGCGGCCGTAGAGCACGGCCTGCGGACCCTTGATGACCTCGATGCGCTCGAGGTTCGCGGTCTCGGTGTTGGAGGTGCTGCCCGACAGGAACACGCCGTCCACGAAATACGAGGCGTTGGGATCGCCGAGGATGTTCGCCTGGCCGCGGATCACCGGCCGCTCGACGCTGTTGCGGCCGAAGGAGGCGACGTTGGAGAACGCCGGCGTATAGAGCGCGACATCGTAGGCGTCGCGGATGCCGAGCCGCCCGATCGACTCGGCGGTGACCGCGGTGACGGTCAGCGGCACGTCGCGCAGCGATTCCTCGCGCTTGCGCGCGGTGACCACGACCTCCTCCAGCACCGGCGAGTCCGGCGTGGCGACGGCCTGGGCAGGGCCCACGGTCTGTGCGCGGGCCACGGTCGGCACCGACACGGCGGACAGGACGAGGCCCGCGGCGAACAAGGACGCAACGACGCTCGGCACCCCGCGGGGGGCGCGGATGGGGGTCTGCATGGCTGTCCCTCCGGTGGACAGGTGCGGCGGCCGACGCAGGGTCCGGCGCCGCCTTCCTAGATTGGAACTGGACTCATTCTAACACGATGTCCGGCACGGGACCGATGGGTTAGGCTATCCGGACCATGGACGGCAGCGGCGACGGCGGAAATCCCCAGGTCAATGTCTTCGGCGACCCGCTCGCCACCTGCAGCGATGCGCCCAAGACGGGTTGGTATCGCAGCGGCTGCTGCGAGACGGACCTGCATGACGTCGGGTCGCATACGGTCTGCGCGCTCATGACCGCCGAGTTCCTCGAGTTCTCGCGCGCCCGCGGCAACGACCTTTCCACGCCCCGCCCCGAGTACGGCTTCCCGGGCCTAAAGCACGGCGACCGCTGGTGCCTCTGCGCGGCGCGCTGGCTCGAGGCGCTGCAGGCCGGCAAGGCGCCCAAAGTTTTCCTCAAGGCGACCCATCGCCGCGCGCTCGAGATCGTGCCGCTCGCCGACCTCAAGGCGCACGCGGTCGACCTTTCCTGAGTCGATGTCCGCCCCGCCGACCGTGACGCGGCGCGACGCGTTCCGCCGCGGCTTCCGCGAACTGCTGCCGTACAGCCCCGGCGTGTTCGCCTGGGGCCTCGTCACCGGCATCGCGATGACGAAGTCGGGCCTCACCCTCGCGCAGGCGGTGGGCATGACCCTGATCGTCTACGCCGGCAGCGCGCAGCTCGCCGCGCTGCCGCTGATCGTCGCCTTCGCGCCGCTCTGGCTCGTGACCCTCACCGCGCTCGTCGTCAACCTGCGCTTCGTGGTGTACGCGATGGTGCTGCAGCGCCATCTCGCGCCGGTGCCGGCGCATATCCGGCCGTGGCTCGGCTATCTCACCGGGGACGTCATGTTCGCGCGCTACACGGCGATGCTCGCCGAGGAGCCGGACCACCCGCAGCGCGTGGCGTACTTCTCGGGCGCGGCCACCTGCAATTGGCTCGTCTGGCAGGTGTCGTCCTTGCTCGGCATCTTCGCCGCGGGCGCGATCCCGGCCTCCTGGGGGCTCGGGCTCGCCGGCACGCTCGCCTTGGTGACGCTCGTGGTGCCGCTCTGCCGCGAGCGGGCGGCGCTCGCCGGCGTGGGCGCCGCGGCGGTGGTCGCCGTGGTCGCGCACGACCTGCCGCTGCGGCTCGGCCTGTTGCTGGCGATCATCGCGGGCTGCGCGGTCGCGATGGGTCTCGATCGTCATGCGCCCGCAGCGGGGAGAGCCTCCCGATGAGCCAGGAGGTCTATGTCTGGTCGGCCATCCTCGGGCTTGCCCTCGCGACCTTCCTCGCCCGCAGCCTGGTGTTGATCGCGGGGGAGCGGCTGCGCCTGCCGGACTGGTTCGAGTCGGCGCTGCGCTACGCGCCCGCTTGTGCGCTGACCGCGATCATCGCCCCCGACCTGCTGCTGACCCCGGATGGCCTCGATTTGACGCTGACCAACCCGCGTTGGCTGGCAGGGGGCGTCGCAGTCGCCATTTTCGCCGCTTTTGACAGCAAGATAGGCGCCATAGTCGGCGGGATGGTGGTTTTTTGGCTGGTCCGGGCGGCGCTCGGGGGCTGACACTCGTCCAGTCGTAAGACCGATGTCCAAGAGTTGACATCATGTCAACGGGGGGGCACAGTCCCGCCCATGAGCGAGCTCACGGACCGACGCCTCGAGGAAAAAGAGCGACGCCGCCTCGAGATCCTGGATGCCGCCGAGGCCGTGGCAGCCGTGGTCGGCGTGGAGGCGCTCACCATGGACCTCGTCGCGCGCAAGGCGCGGCTGTCGCGCGCCCTGCTCTACGTCTACTTCCACGACAAATCCGCGCTGCTGCTCGCGCTCTGCGTGCGCACGCTCGATGCCCTGCAACAAAGATTCGCCGCCGCCTCGGCGCAGCACCGCACGGGCGCCGCGCAGGTCGAGGCCTGCGGCCGCGCCTATGTCGCGTTCGCCGCGGAGTTCCCGGCGCGCTTCGAGGCCCTCGCCTACTTCGAGGCCCACCAACCTTCGGACGATCCGGACTCGGCCTACGACGGCTTCATGGTGGCCGGCGACCGCTGTCACCAGGCGATCGTCGCCGCCATCGAGCAGGGACTTCGCGACGGCACCATCCGCGCCGATGTCGGCGTGCCCAAGCTGGTGGCGCTCACGCTGTGGGGCCTGATGCACGGGCTGATCCAGATCTCGGTGACCAAGAGCGGCAGCCTCGCGCGCGAGGGCGTCGACGGCGCGCAGCTCATCGAGCAGGGCTTCCGCTTGGCGATGGCCGCGCTGGTCACGCCCGCGGGCTTCGCGGCCGTCGCCGCCGACGGCGGGGGCGGCTGATGGAGATCGACAGCAAGCGCCGCCTGCGCACCGCGGCCTGCGCCGCGCTCGTCGCCTGCCTGCCGGTGATGATGCCGCTCGCCCGGGCGCAGCTCGCCGCCGCCGCGCCGCCGCTGCAGACGACGCGCCCGGTGGCGGCCGTCATCGAGGAATACGTGCGCGCCGGCCTCGCCTCGAACCTCGCGCTGCAGTCCGCGACGCTGGAGGTCGAGCGCGCCGAGGCCGCACTGGATGCGGCGCGCGGCCGCTTCTATCCCGAAGCCTCGCTCAACGCGCGCTACACGCGCTCGGAGGGCGGACGCGAGATCACGCTGCCGCTCGCGGCGGCGTTCAACCCGGTCTACGGGACGCTCAACGAACTGCTCGCCGCGGACGGCAAGCCGCCGCGCTTCGGCACCATCCAGGACCCGTCGTTCAGCCTGCTGCGCGAGCGCGAGCAGGACACCCGCATCTCGGTGGTGCAGCCGCTCTATGCGCCGGCGCTGCCCGCCGCGCTGCGGGCGCGCAAGTCGCTGCTCGAGGGCAGCGAGTTCGCGCGCCTCGCGGTGGCGCAACGCCTGCGCCGCGACATCACCGTCGGCTACCTCGACTGGCTGCGCGCGGGACGCGCCGCGACCCTGGTCGAGGCGAGCGGCGCGCTGCTGGCCGAGAACCTGCGCATCACCGAGTCGCTGTTCCGCAACGGCAAGCTGACCCAGGACCAGGTGCTGCGGGCGCGCGCCGAGCAGCTGGCGGTGGAGCAGCAGGCCGTCGAGGCGCGCAGCGCGCGCGACCAGCTGCAGAGCTACGTGAACTTCCTGATCAACCGCCCGCTCGACACGCCGCTCGAAGCCGCCGAGCCCGACGGCGAGCTCGAGCGCGTGGAGCGCGACCTCGAGGCGCTGCGGGCGACCGCGCTGGGCGCGCGGCCCGAGCTCTCGCAGGCCGGGCGCGCCGCCGACGCCGCGCGCTCGCAGGCGGAGGTCGCGCGCGCGGCGCGGCTGCCGTCGCTCGCGTTGGCGGTCGACGGCGGCACCCAGGGCGAGCGCTACGAGTTCGGCAGCGGCAGCAATTTCGCGACGCTGTCGCTGCTGCTCAAGTGGACGCTGTTCGATGGCGGCGCGCGCGCCGCTGACGAGCGCGCCGCAAGGCTCGCCGAGCGCCAGGCCCGCAACCGCCGCGACGAGCTCGAGCAGCAGGTGCAGCTCGAGGTGCAGACGGCGCTCGACCGGCTGACCGCGAGCGAGAAGTCGCTGCGCGCCGCCGAGGCCCGCGCCGAGGCCGCGCGCGCGGCGTTCCGCATCTCGGGCCGCAAGCGCGACGAGGGCATGATCAGCCAGGTCGAGTTCCTCGACGCCCGCACCAGCCTGACCGCCGCCGAACTGAACCTGAACGCCGTGCGCTTCCAGCTGCTCGCGCGCCAGGCCGACCTCGATTACGCCACCGGAGCGCCGACGCCGTAAGGCGCGCGAACCTGCCATGAACCGCATGCTTGCCACCGCACTGCCCGCACTGAAGCTCGTCCCGATCGCCGCGCTCCTCGCGCTCGCCGCCTGCGGCGCGAAGGCGCCGGAACCGCCCGCCGCCGCGGCCGGCACGCCGGTGCGGGTCACGCCCGCGACCTCCGGGCCGGCCCGCGCGCCGATCGGCGCCAGCGGGCTCGTCGCCAACGAGGACGAGATGCGGCTGTCGTTCAAGACGGGCGGCATCATCCGCCGCATCGCGGTGACCGAGGGCACGGCGGTGCGCAAGGGCCAGGTGCTGGCCGAGCTCGAGCTCACCGAGATCAACGCGCAGTACGAGCAGGCGCGGCAAGGCGCCCTCAAGGCGCAGCGCGACCTCGAGCGCGGCGAACGGCTGAACGCCGACCAGGTGATCAGCGTCGAGGCGCTGCAGAACCTGCGCACGCAGGCGGCCGTGGCGCGCGCCGCGAGCGAAGCCGCGCGCTTCAACCTCGGCTACTCCTCCATCGTGGCGCCGCAGGACGGCCGCGTGCTGCGGCGTCTCGCCGAGGAGCGCGAGCTCGTGCCGCCCGGGCAGCCGGTGCTGCTGTTCGGCGGCAGCGGCCGCGGACAGGTGGTGCACGTCGGGCTCGCCGACCGCGAAGTGGTGCAGGTGGGCGTCGGCGACGCGGCGCAGGTCCGTCTCGACGCCTATCCGGGCCGCGTGTTCGAGGCCAGCGTCCGCGAGATCGCCGCGGCGGCCGACCCCCGCAGCGGCCTGTTCCCGGTGGAGGTGCGCATCGTGCCGCAGGCCGGAGCCACGCCGGCGAGCGGCATGGTGGCGCGGGTCGAGATCCTGCCGTCGGCGGCGCCGGGCGGCAGCCTGACCCGCGTGCCGATCGCGGCGGTGGTGGAAGGCCGCGGCGATGCCGCCGCGGTGTTCGTGGTCGACCGCGGCGTGGCGCGCAAGCGCGCCGTCCGCGTCGCGTTCATCGCGGGCACCGAGGCGGCCCTCGCCTCGGGGCTCGCGGTCGGCGAGCCGGTCGTCACCGAGGGCGCGCTCTACCTCGAGGACGGCGACAAGGTGCGCGTCCTGCCGACCGTGGCGCCCGCCGCCGCGGTCCCCGACGCGACGCCGGCCTGGGCGCGCCGGGGCTGACGGATGTCGCTGCTCGATTTCCCGATCCGCCGCTACCAGTTCACGCTGGTGGCGTTCCTCTGCCTGGTCGCGATCGGGCTCTACAGCTTCTCGTCGATCCCGCGCGAGGAGGATCCCTCGTTCGAGATCTCGGGCTTCGACATCTCGGCGATCATGCCGGGCGCCGACCCGAAGGACCTCGAGCGGCTGATCACCAAGCCGCTCGAGGACCGGCTCGCCGAGCTCGACGACCTGCGCCAGATGGAGAGCGTGGTGGCGGACGGCGTGTCGTTCACCATCGTCGAGTTCCTCGCCAGCACCGATGCCGACAAGAAATACGAGGAGGTGGTGCGCGAGGTCAACGCGCTGCGCCCCACGCTGCCGCCGGAACTGCGGCAGCTGCATATCCGCCGCTTCAGCCCGGGCCTCGTCAACATCGTGCAGTACGCGCTCGTCTCCGACGAGGCGCCGTACGGCGAGCTGCAGGAGCATGCGCGCGACCTCAAGGACGCCCTGAAGGCCGTGCCCGGCGTGCGCACCGCCGAGAGCTGGGCCTATCCGCCGCGCGAACTGCGCGTGGAGGTCGACCTGCGCCGCATCGCGGAGCTCGGCCTCAGCCCGTCGCGCATCGCGCAGGCCCTCGAGAGCGAGAACGCCAACATCCCGGCGGGCATCGTCGACATCGGGCCGCGCAGCTTCACCGTGAAGAGCACGGGCGCCTACGCCGACCTCGAGCAGGTGCGCGATACGGTGGTCGCCGCCGTCGCCGGACGCGTGGTGCGGGTGCGCGACCTCGGCACGGTGAAGTGGGCGGACGGCGAATGGGGCCACGTCGGCCGCTACAACGGCAAGCGCGCGGTGTTCGTCACCGCCAACATGAAGTCGGGCTACAACGTGCTCGAGGTGCGCGAGTCGATCGTCGCGACCGTCGACCGCTGGGCCGCCGGCCTGCCGAAGCGCATCGCGCTCGAGCTCGCCTTCGACCAGTCGCGCAACGTCGCCAAGCGCCTCGACCGCCTCTACATGGATTTCGCCCTCGCCATCGCGGTGGTGATGCTGACCTTGCTGCCGCTCGGACTGCGCGCCGCGGGCATCGTCATGATCTCGATACCGCTGTCGCTCGCCTTCGGCATCGCGGTGCTGTACTTCCTCGGTTTCTCGCTGAACCAGCTGTCCATCGCGGGTTTCGTGGTGGCGCTCGGGCTGCTGGTCGACGACTCCATCGTCGCGGTGGAGAACATCGCGCGCCACCTGCGCATGGGCTACGACCGCACGCGGGCGGCGATCGCCGGCACGCGCCAGATCTTCATCGCCATCCTCGGCTGCACGGCCACGCTGGTGTTCGCGTTCCTGCCGCTGATGGCGCTGCCCGGCACCGCCGGCAAGTTCATCCGCGTGCTGCCGACCGCGGTGGTCGCGACCATCATCGGTTCGCTGCTGATCGCGCTCTTCATCATCCCCTTCCTCGCGAGCCGCATGCTGCGCGAGGAGCCGCAGCACGAAGGCAACCGGCTGCTGCAGCGGATCATGGGGGCCATCCACCGCTACTACCGCCCCGCCCTGCACTTCTGCCTCGCCCGCCCCAAGGCGACCGTGCTCGCGGCCATCGGCGGCTCGCTGCTGCTGTCGGTCCTGCTGGTGCCGGTGCTCGGGTCGAGCCTGTTCCCGAAAGCCGACACGCCGCAGTTCCTGGTGCAGATCGACGCCCCGACCGGCACCAGCTACGCCGAGACCGACCGCGCGCTGCGCTTCGTCGAGGACGAGGTGCGCAAGGTGCCCGGCATCAGGACGGTGGCGGCGAACCTCGGCCGCGGCAACCCGCAGGTCTACTACAACCACATCCAGCGGCAGGAATCGGCCGCCTACGCCGAGGTGCTCGGCGTGCTCGAGCGGTACGACGCGCGCCGCACGCCGCGCGACCTCGACGCGCTCCGCAAGCGCCTCGACGGCTATCCCGGCGCGCGCATCTCGGTCAAGGAATTCCAGAACGGCCCGCCGGTGGCGGCGCCGGTCGCGATCCGCATCGTCGGACCCGACCTTGCGACGCTCGACCGCCTCGCACGCGAGGTCGAGACCCTGCTGGAGGCGACTCCCGGCACGCGCGACGTGCGCAACCCGCTCAAGTTCACGCGCACCAACATCAGGGTGGAGGCCGACACGGCCAAGGCGGCGCTGCTCGGCGTGCCGGCGGTCGAGATCGACCGCACGGTGCGGCTCGCGGTGTCCGGGCTGCAGGCCGGCACCTTCAAGGCGGACGACGGCGAGCAATACCCGATCGTGGTGCGCCCGCCCTTCGAGGCCCGCGCCGACCTGCGCGCGCTCGGCGAGGCGCGGCTGACCTCCGTCACCGGCGCGACGCTGCCGCTGTCGCAGGTGTCGAAGGTCGGGCTCGAGCCCGCGCCGGTGCTGATCTCGCGCTTCGCGCGCGAGCGCGCCGTGACCGTCACGGCGCAGGTCGAGCGGGGCCTGAACACCGGCAAGATCACCGCCGGGGTGGTCGACAAGCTCGACGACATCGACTGGCCGCGCGGCTACCGCTACGTGCTGGGCGGCGATGCCGAAGCGGGCGCGGAGTCCTTCGCCGGCATCGGCACCGCGGCCATCGTCGCCATCTTCGGCATCTTCGCCATCCTGGTGCTCGAGTTCGGCAGCTTCCGCTCGACGCTCATCGTGCTCACCGTGGTGCCGCTCGGCATCATCGGCGGCATGGTGATGCTGCTCGTCACCGGCAACGAGATCTCGTTCACGGCCAGCATCGGCTTCATCGCGCTCATCGGCATCGAGATCAAGAACTCGATATTGCTGGTCGACTTCACCAACCAGCTGCGCGAGGACGGGGTGCCGCTCGACGAGGCCATCGAGCAGGCGGGCGAGATCCGTTTCCTGCCGATCCTGTTGACCTCGGCGACGGCCATCGGCGGCCTGCTGCCGCTCGCGGTGCAGAACTCGGGGCTCTATTCGCCCATGGCCTGGGTGATCATCGGCGGTCTCATCAGCTCGACGCTGCTCGCGCGGCTCGTCACGCCCGTGATGTACAAGTTGATGCCGCCCGAGGGCCACGAGCCGCGCAACCTGCAGCGCGGCGACGCGCCCGAGGCCTCCGGCGCCCTGCTGTGACCGGCCGGCCGCCGGCTACCGGAGACCGTTCGGCAGCCAGCCGATCGAGTCGGCGTGCAGGCTCTGCACGTAGAGGCGATCCGGCGTCTCGGTGACGGCGGTGGTCTCGGGATAGGCGCCCGAAGGGTCCTGCAGGTCGGCGACTATGCGGCCGTCCTCGGTGAAGGCGATGACATGCCCGTAGGGCTTGGGCACCGGCCACATCGCCCGCGGCAGGCGCAGCGTGACCTTGCGCAATGCGGGATACGGCGCGAGCGAATCGACGAGCGCGCTGCGCGGCTTGGTGAAGCCGGTCCAGATGCGGCCGTCGAGGCCCCGCACCAGGTTGTCGGGATAGCCCGGCAGCCCGTCGAGCAGCACGGTGGCGCTGGCGGGCGGCGCGCCGCGGGAAAGGTCCAGGCCGCGCGCGTCGGCGGCGATGCGCCACACGCGATAGCGTCCGGTCTCGGCGACCAGCAGGCCGCGCCCGTCCCGGGTCAGCACGATGCCGTTGGGGAAGCTGAGGCCGCCCGCCACGCGCTGCACCGCGCCGGTCGCGGGGTCGTACACCAGCACGCGGCCGGTGGCCGAGTTCTCGAGGATGTCGCGCACGCTCGCCTCGAAGGTGCCGCCCCAGTCGCGCGGCGAGAAGCGCCGCGAGGCGTCGGTGAAATAGACCTTGCCGTCCGGCGCCACCGTCACCGCATCGGCATAGCGCAGCGGCTCGCCGTCCACCGCGTCGACCAGCACGCGCACCGCGCCCTCGCGGTCGATGGCGAGCAGGCCGCGCATCGCGTCGGCGGCGACCATGCGGCCCGCGGCGTCGAAGTCGAAGCCGAGCACGCGGCCGCCGGTCCTGGCGAACACCGTGCGCCCGCTGCCGTCGGGCTTCATGCGCAGCACGAGACCGTCCGCCACCGCCGCGTAGAGCATGCCGTCCGGGCCGATCGCGACATGCTCGGGCCCCGCGTGGCCGCCGAGCTCGATGCGGCGCAGCCCCGCGAGGCGCGTGTTGACCGCGTGCACGCCGGTGTAGCCCGGCGACGGCGTCGCCCGCCATGCCACCGGCGCGACGGGCACCGGCCAGACCGCGAGGTAGACGAGCAGCGCGGCGACGAGCAGCGCCAGGACGCCGGGCGCGCGGCGCATCAGGACGGCAGCCGGTGGTCGCGGAAGCGTTCGCGCAGGATGCTCTTCTGCATCTTGCCGGTGGCGCCGAGCGGGATGGCGTCGACGAACACCACGTCGTCGGGCACCTGCCACTTGGCGACCTTGCCCTCGTAGAACGCGCGCAGCTCGGCCGGGGTGACCTCCACGCCCGGCTTGCGCACCACCACCAGCAGCGGCCGTTCGTCCCACTTCGGATGGGGCACCGCGATGCAGGCGGCCATCGCCACCGCCGGATGCGCCATCGCGATGTTCTCGATGTCGATGGAGCTGATCCACTCGCCGCCCGACTTGATGACGTCCTTGCTGCGGTCGGTGATCTGCATGAAGCCGTCTTCGTCGATGGTGGCGACGTCGCCGGTCGGGAACCAGCCGTCGCGCAGCAGCGGTTCGTCGGTGCGGCGGAAGTAGCTCGAGATGACCCACGGGCCGCGCACCAGCAGGTCGCCGGAGGACTTGCCGTCCCAAGGCAGTTCGTCGCCTTCGGCGTCGACGACCTTCATGTCGACGCCGAAGATGGCGCGGCCCTGCATCGCGAGCACGCGCACTTTCCCGGCCTCGTCCAGTCCGGCATGCTTGGGCTTGAAGCTGCTGCCGGTGCCGAGCGGCGAGGTCTCGGTCATGCCCCAGCCCTGCAGCACCGACACGCCGTGCGCGCGGAACGCCGTGATCATCGCAGGCGGCACGGCCGAGCCGCCGATGAGCGTGCGCTTGAGCGTCGAGAAACGCAGGCCGTTGGCGTTGAGGTGGTTGAGCATCGCGAGCCACACCGTCGGCACGCCCGCGGCCATGGTCACGCCCTCCGCTTCGACCAGTTCGTACACGGACTTGCCGTCGAGGGCCGGGCCGGGCAGCACGAGCTTGGCGCCCGCCATCGGCGCGCCGTACGGCAGGCCCCAGCCGTTCACATGGAACATCGGCACCACGGGCAGGATGGAATCCAGCGCCGACAGCGCCTGCCCGTCCGGCAGCGCGGCGGTGATGGCGTGCAGCAGCGTGGAACGGTGGCTGTAGAGCACGCCCTTGGGGTTGCCGGTGGTGCCGCTGGTGTAGCAGAGCGCCGCGGCCAGCCGCTCGTCGAAGGTCGGCCAGCGGTAATCGACGCCGTGCGCGGCGATCAGCGCCTCATAGCTGACGAGGCCGGGGATGCCGGTGTCGGCGGGCAGGGCATCCGCCTCGCAGAGCGCGACCCAGTGCTTGACCGTCGGGCACTTCGCCGCGATCGCCTTCACGAGCGGCAGGAAGGTCATGTCGAAGCAGAAGACGCGGTCCTCGGCGTCGTTGACGATCCAGACGACCTGCTCCGGCGGGAGCCGCGGATTGACGGTGTGGACCACG
The DNA here is from genome assembly GCA_009923475.1 of Gammaproteobacteria bacterium. GTDB lineage: Bacteria > Pseudomonadota > Gammaproteobacteria > Steroidobacterales > Steroidobacteraceae > UBA964. Next base: position 13,681 of record RFTM01000004.1, read on the forward strand.
CGCCCGCTGCCGCTCACGCCGAAATAAAGCTCGAGATGGCGGTAGCCGTTCCAGGCGAGGGTCGCGACCCGGTCCGACTCGGCGAGGCCCATCGCATCGAGCGCCTGCGCGAGGCGGCGCGAGCGCAGCTCGGCGTCGCGGTAGGTGTAGCGGTGGATGTCGCCCTCGACGCGGCGGGAGACGACCTGCTGCGTGGCATGGTGCCGCGCGGCGAACACGATGAGGTTGGAGATCAGCAGCGGATGGTCCTGCATCAGACCCAGCATGGTCTTCCCCCGAAAGGTCAATGAAAGCCCGAGTGTACCCGAACCGCTCCCATAGGCAGCGGGCCCCGTTCAGCCCGCCGTCTCGAGCTCCCAGGTGACGAGCGGCGACCCGCGCCTCAGCCAGAACCCGGCGCCCACCTGCCGGAAGTTCCGGGCGAGCCGGCGGCGGTACCAGTCGGCGCTGCGCATGTGGACCTCGCGGTCGGTGCGCGACTGGTCGGCGTTCTCGCGCCAGTCGCGGCGCGTCAAGGCGCTGAAATACAGCACGCCGCGGCAGAGCCGCGCGAAGTTGGCCATCGCCCTCGACGCGGCCGCATCGTCCAGATACTGCAGCACGTCGTAGCAGACCGCGAGGTCGAAGGGCTGGCGCGGACGCCAATCGGCGAGGCTGCCCTGCACCCAGCCGTAGCGGCGACAAAGATACTCGCTGTACTCCAGCCCGACATAGGTGGCGCCCGGCAGCGCGCGCAACAACGGCTCGCGCATCAGGCCGAGGCCGCAGCCGGCATCGAGGATGCTCGCCACCGGGCAGTCGATGTGGCGGGTGTAGGCCGCGATGAACTGCGCACGGCGCGCCATCTCGGCGCGCGAGGCCACCGAGGTGCGTCCGTCGCGATAGAAGCGCTTGTAGTACTCGCGGCCGAAACGCGCCGCGCCGGCCCCGCTCACAGGATGCCGGCGAGCTTCTTGGCGACCGCGGCCACCGCGGCCGGGTCGGCCTGCGAGACCTCCGGGTACTCGGTGAAGCGCTCCGGGATCTTGATGGTGGCGTCGATGCCCATCTGGTCCGAGCGGAACGCGCCGAACTGCGCCGATTTCTCGCAGGAAGGGTCGAGGATCATCGGGATGCCGTCCGGCTGCACGATGGAATCCTTGGCCGGCTGCCAGCGCGTCATCATCGCCCACTCGACCTGCTTGAGGTCGTAGGGGTCGACGTCGGGCCCGACCACGATCACGAGCTTGGCGGTGCGGCCCCAGCGGCCGGCCGAGCCCCACACCGCGTGGATGACGTACTTGCCGAAGTTGGGATGCGGCTTGCGCCAGCCGTCGACCGAGAGCTGCACCACGTAGCACATGTTCGGGGTGACGGCGACGTCGTGCACCTCGGGGATCTTCTTGCGCAGGTCCGACAGGACCTCGCCTTCGACGGGCAGCAGCGCCATGTAGTTGTGGTCGAAGGGCGGCACCATCTCCATGGTGGCGTGCCAGATCGGCTTGCGGCGGCGCGTGAGGCACTTGATGCGCACGATGGGCAAGGCCTGCACGCGGTCGTAGTAGCCGACCGGGTTGGAGTGCCAGCCGATGGTCTCGATCTCGTCGGAGCAGACCTCGCCCTCGAGCACCCACTCGGCGTGCGCGGGCACCTCGAGGTCGACCGTCTCGCAGCGCACCATCTCGACGGGCGAGCCGCGCAGGCCGCCCGCGAAGGCCGTCTCGTCGACGTTGTAGGGCACGCCGGTCGCCGAGGCGAGGTGCAGCGCGGGGTCGCAGACGCCGGCGATCGCGACCTCGAGCCGCTTGCCCATCTGCGAGGCCTTGAAGGTGTGGCGGCCGATGTCGGAGAACGGCGGGTTCCACCAATAGAACGCCGCGAGGTCGGTCTTGGCCCGCTCCGGCTTGTAGCTGCCGCCCTGCGGGTGGGTGGCGTCGAGGAACTGCGTGAAGCGGTACCAGCCGCAGTTGCGGCCGCCGGTCTCGGGGTCCTTCGAGAAGGTCATGGCGTTGGTGATGTAGGCCGGGCCCTCCTTGCCGAACCAGACATGCGGCAGCTGCTTGTCGAGCGAGACCTCATCGCCCCGGATGATGACCTCCTTGCAGGGCGCGCCCGCCTTGTCGATGACCTTGGGCGCATGCCAGCGCGCGGGGTCCGCGAGCACCTCCGAATGGTGCAGCTTGGCGGCGCGCCAGTCGCGGAAGCCGATGGTCATCGCCGTGCGCTCGCGCGTCCCGAAGGGGTTGAACAGGATCGGCACGCCCTCGGTGTTGATGGCGTCGACCTTGTTGAGCATCAGCGCCGGACCGTCCTGGCTGCACACATGGTGCATCAGCGCCTGCAGCTCGTTGGTCTCGCGGCGGCCGTCGAGCGGCACGTCCACCTGCTTGAGCTGCCCGTCCTTCTCGAGCAGCGCGAGGAACTCGCGCATGTCCTTGAACGCCATCGGAACCCCCGTGTGCGCCGTCGGCAGCATGTTGCGGCCCCGGCACCGTTGCTGTTGTCGTGCGCAGAGGGTAACCCCGCCCCCCGGCCCCTGCCAGACCCGGACGGCGACGCCGCCCGCCGTGACCTTGCAATGGACAGCGCACGCGCGGCGGCGGTCGCCGGCCCCGCGAGGCGGCATCATCGGCAGGCACACCCTCGGGACCGGGATCCCACGGAGAACTCCGCATGACCGAACACGGACGCAAAGTCGCCATCGTCACCGGCTCCGCCACCGGCGTCGGCGCGGCCACCGCCCTGATGCTCGCGCAGCGCGGCTGCGACATCGTGATCAACTACACCCGCAGCAAGGCCGAGGCCGAGGACACGGCGCGGCAGTGCCGGGACGCGGGCGCGGACGTCATCGTCTTCCAGGGCGATGTCGCCGAAGACACCGCCTGCCGCGGCATGGCGCAGGCGGCGATCGACCGCTGGGCCCGCATCGACTACCTCGTCAACAACGCAGCCAAGACCAAGTTCAACCCCTACGAGGACCTCGAGGGCCTGAGCGCCGAAGATTTCCTCGGCATCTACAAGGTGAACGTGGTCGGCGCCTACCAGATGGTGCGCGCGGTGGCGCCG
>RFTM01000031.1 GCA_009923475.1 Gammaproteobacteria bacterium
GCTCGCCGACCGCGCGACCACGCCACCCGCCTGGAACGCCATGCACGCCCTGCTGTTCGCCGCCGTCCTGGCGCTCGGCGCCTGGATGCCGTACCGCATCTTCGGGGTGGTGCCGTTCACGACCGCCGGCAGCCTCGTGGCGGCGGGTCCGCCGCCGGCGGTGGACCCTTATGCCGGCATCGAGGCGCCGCCGCCGCTGGACGCGCAGACGACCAAAGATTTCATGTGGTGCCGGTTCTGCCACAGCTTCGAGCAGGGCGGCCAGCACGGCGTCGGGCCCAACCTGCACCGCGTGTTCGGTCGCCGCGCGGCGAGCGCGCCCGGGTTCTATTACTCGCCGGCCTTGGTCGCGGCGGGCAAGGAAGGGCTCGTGTGGGACGCGGCCCGCATCGAGACGCTGATCGCCGATCCTGCGGGGTTCCTCGGCGGAAGGCATCGCATGCGCTATCCGCCCATCCAGGACCCCGCGCGGCGCGCGCAGGTGGTCGCGGCCCTGAAGTGGGAGACCCGCTAGCGCAGGCTCAGCCGGCGAGACGGGCAGCGGAGGCCGGCACGCGGCAAGCCTGCTCGAGCTCGGCCCAGGTGTCGCCGCGCCGCAGCGCGCCGACCTCGACCAGTTGCCGCTGCTCGACCGAATGCACGACGCAGGCGTCATGCCGACGGCCATCGAAGACCACCCAAGCGATGCCGCCCGGCTGTGCCAGCACCGGCACGCACATGCCGGAGATGTTGGCGAGCTCGTGGGTGAAGCGGCGGCCCTCGGCGTTGGCGAGGAACCCGCCCTCGATGAGCAACGGGTGAGGCACCACGATCTGCTGCGGGTCGGCCAGCGTGCCGAGACCCTGGTAAGCGGTCATGTCGCCGACGGCGGCGCCCAGCGCCTGACCCCAGAGGATGCCGTCGCCCTGGTTGCCCTCGTGGCCGAAGTACTTGGCGTTCGCCATCTCGGGGATGTTCGCGGCGACCATCGCGTGGTTGCCGCCGAAGCCGCAGGTCGCGAGCACCACGGCGCCGCATCCGAGATGCTCCACGACCCCGCCCGGGCGCTCGATGCGCAGGCCGAGCACGCGGTCATCGGCGTCGGCATACAGGTCGGTCACCCGGGCCTCGGTCATGATCTCGGCGCCCGCTCGGCCGCAGGCGTTCTGCAGCAGTCCGAGCAGTTCCTCGCCGTTGCGGCCCGGCGGGATGTGCAGGCGCGGGCGCGAGTGGCCGAGGCCGGTCCACTTGAAGTCGAGGAGCAGCGGCACGGCGTGATGTCCCGTGAGCCAGTCGAGCGTCGGGCCGGATTCGCGGGCGATCAGGCGCGTGAGCGCGGGATCGGCGCGACCCTCGGTCTTGGCCATGACATCGTCGTAGAAGGACTGCGGGTCGTCTTCGATGCCGGCCGCGCGCTGCGCCGCGGTGCCGACGCCGCAGACGGCGCCCAGCGACATGGAGGTGCTGCCCCAGGGGCGCGCGTCGCGCTCCAGCACCAGCACCTCGCGGCCGGCGTCCCGCGCGGCGAGGGCGGCGGTGAGACCGCAGGCGCCGGCGCCGACGACAGCGACATCGACCGAGAACTCGAACGGCGGGATGTGGTCGCGGATGATGCCCATGCTGCCTTCCATGACGGTGTGGAACGACCGTCCGACGGGCGCGGATTCTAGCATCGTGCCCGCGCCCGCATGCCGTGGCGCCGATGCTCGGCTACACTCGCACCGGCGATCACAGTAGGGGGCGGGATCATGTCGAAAGCGGTCCATCTGATGCCGGGCGCCATCGACGGCGCACTGTCGGAGCTGCGTCGCGTGCTCGGTGCGGAGCGGGTCATCACCGACCGCGCGGAGCTCGAGTTCCATTCGCAGGACGTCTACCGGTCAGGCGAACTGCCGGCCGCGCTGATCCGCCCGACGAGCACCACGCAGCTGGCCGAAGCGCTGCGCGCGATCGCGCCGGCGCGGCTGCCGGTCGTGCCGCGCGGCGGCGGCATGTCCTACACCGACGGCTACCTGCCCAAGTCGCCCGGCTCGATCATGGTCGACCTGCTGGCCATGGACCGCATCGAGACCGTCGACGCCGAGGACTGTTTCGTCACGGTGCAGTGCGGCGCCACCTGGAAGTCGCTGTTCGAGGCGCTGGCGCCGCATGGCGTGCGCACTCCGTACTACGGACCGCTCTCCGGCCTGCGCTCGAGCGTCGGCGGCGCGCTGTCGCAGGGCAGCATCTTCCTCGGCTCCGGCCGCTACGGTCCGGTGGCGGAGAGCGTCATCGGCCTCGACGTGGTGACGGTCGACGGGCGGGTGCTGCAGCTCGGCAGCCATGCCAACAAGAACGGCAAGCCCTTCTTCCGCCAGTTCGGCCCCGACACGCTCGGCATGTTCCTCTCCGATTGCGGCGCGCTCGGCATCAAGACCCGCGCGACTTTCCGGCTCATCCGTCCGCAACCCGAAGCGCGTTTCCTGTCCTTCAGTTTCCGCGACCCCGGCGCGCTGTTCGCGGCCATGGCCGACGTCGCCCGCGCCGATGTCATCTCCGAGCAGTTCGGCTTCGACCCGGGCCTGCAGGCGGTGCGCATGAAGCGCACCAGTCTCGCCGCCGACGCCAAGGCGCTGGGCGCCGTCGTCAAGAGCGCGGGCGGCGTGCTGAAGGGCCTCAAGGAAGGCGCGAAGGTCGTCATGGCCGGCCGCAATTTCCTCGAGGAGGGGACGTTCTCCATCCATCTTTCCCTCGACGGCCTTGACGCCGCCGATGCCGATGCCAAGGCCGCGATCGTGCGCCGCATCATGTCGGCACAGGGCACCGAGGTCGAGAACACCGTGCCCAAGGTCATGCGCGCCAACCCCTTCGCCGAGGTGAACAGCATGCTCGGCCCGGGCGGTGAGCGCTGGGTGCCGGTCCACGGCACCGTGCCCTTCTCGAAGGCCTTGTCGATGTACCAGGCCTGTGAGGCGGTGTTCGCACGGCACGCAGAGGCCATGCAGCGTTTCGACATCGACCGCGGCTACCTCATGTGCACGGTCGGCGGATCGGGCACGCTGCTCGAACCCGTGCTCTATTGGCCGGACGCCCGGCTCGGTTTCCACGAGCGCGTGCTCGACGCGGGCTACCTCGCGAAGCTGCCCAGCTTCCCGCCGAACCCGGAGGCCGCCGCGGCCGTCGCCGAGCTGCGCGGCGATCTTGCGACCGCGTTCATGGAGCAGGGCGCCGTGAGCTTCCAGATCGGCAAGTTCTACCGCTATCAGGAGGGGCTGGAGCCGACCGCCGCAGGCTTGCTGCGCGAGCTCAAGAGCCTGCTCGACCCGGACAGCCGGATGAACCCCGGCGCGCTCGGGCTTTGACCGCGCCCATCGATCCGCATTCCATATCCATCAGGGGGATCCATATGTCCAAGATCGTCGTGCTGTTCAACCTCAAGCCGGGCGTCAGCGTCGCCGACTACGAGAAGTTCGCGCGCGAGACCGACCTGCCGATCGTCAACCGGCTGCCCTCGGTGCGCAGCTTCGAGGTGCTGAAATCGCAGGGCCTGTTGGGCGGAGGCACGGCGCCGTTCCAGTACATCGAGATCATCGACCTCAACAGCCTCGAGCAGCTCGGGCAGGACGTCTCGACCGAGACCATGCAGAAGGTGGCCGCGACCTTCCAGTCGATGGCGGACAACCCGCAGTTCATCGTCACCGAGTCGCTGTGACCGAGGCCGCGGCGCCCGGCGCGTCCTGAGGAGCTGCACATGCCCGTCCCCCATCGCCGCATCCGCGGCAAGCTCCACTACACCAGCGACGCGCCCGGCCGCGAAGGGCAGGAGCGCGGCCGTGAGCATTTCACCATCACGGTCGCGGGCGACGGACGCCGCAGCTTGCGGGCGCTGACCGAGATCGACGACGCGCCCAACGTGCTGCGCGACGTCACCTTGAGCCTGGGCGCCGATTGGCGTCCGCTCGACGCCTTCGTGCGCATCTCCGTGGGCGACCGCTTCGCCGGCTCGAGCTGGTTCCGTTTCAGCGACCGCCTTGCCGAGTGCGAGGGCTACACGGCGGGCGACGGGCGCATCTCGCAGCGTTGGCCGCTCGATCGGCCGATCGACGGGTTCGGCACGCACCCGATCCAGGCCGACTCCTGGCTGACCAGCATGGTCGACCTGTCGAAGGGGCCGTCGCGGGGCGAGTACGACAACCTCCTGATGTGTTCGCTCGACCATCGCGGTGCGACGGGGCCGATGCTGACCCGCTTCCCTAACCCGGTGAAGCTCGCCTACCTCGGGCCCGAGCGCATCACCGTGCGCGCCGGCAGCTTCGATGCGCTGCATTACCGTTTCGCCGAGACCACCGACGACGGCAGCGGCGAGACCGGCAACGCGCCCGGCAAGCATCCGCCTTACGACCTGTGGTGCACGGCCGACGGCGACCGGGTCTGCCTGTTGGCCTATGTGACGGGGTACATGATGACGCGCTACGAGCTCGTCGAGTACGAGGTCATCGGTCCACGATGATCTCCAGCCACTCGCCGGCGGCCCCGCGCAGCATCCCGGCGCGCCGGCCATCGTAAGGCGCATCGACGCGCGGCACGGGCGGCATCGTCCAGGGCAGCTCGCCGATCACGGCCCCGATCCTGTGGGGATCGGCCACGAAGGTCACCATGGCGAGGCCGGGTGGCAGGTCGGCGGCGCGTTGCGGCCTCGGGACCGCAGTCTCAGGGTACTGGTCGAGCTCGAGCGCAAAGCCCGGTGGCAGGGGCACCAGCGCCAACGGGGTGGTCGCCTCCGGTGGCAGGCCGTGCGCTGCTTGCAGCACGCCCACCGGCGACTCGTAGGACGGGGTGACGGGCAGACCGAGCACATCTCGATAGAACGCCTGCATCGCCGGCATCGAAGGTCCGCCCAATACCAGGATGAAACTGCGGTCGACGGAACTGCGCGCGGGCGTCTTCACGTAGGTACCGCCGGCGGCGGGCAGTCGCGTGAAATAGTTGAGCTCGCCGGCGGGACCGAGCGCCTGCATCGCGATGATGGCCGGGTTGGAGGCGAGCGGTTCGGGCGGGCCGATGACCTTGAACGAGGAGCCCGGAGCGTCGAACTGCCGCGCGAGGGCCTCAGGGTCCAGGGCGAGGATCTCGTTGGCGTTCCAGCCATGGGTCATCAGCGCGGCGTAGCCGGCGGTCGCGGGGCGCTCGACCAGTCGCAGCGTGAAGTCGGGCGAGGCGGGCGCCTGCAGCAGCAGCGATCGGCTGCCGCGGGCCTGCGGGGCGCCCCAGGCGGCGGCGAGCTCGTCCGATACCGGGGTCCGTCCCGCCACCCTGTAGCCCAACTGATCGGCATAGGCCTGTTCGGCCGCATCGAGGTCGGGAACGCAAAGGGTGACCACGAGGATGGCGTCGAGCATCCGGGCATCGTAGCGCGTCGTCGGTCGGGTCCGCGCCCGGGTCGCACAGTGGACAGGCTTGCGGCTTGCCCGTGCCGCGGATGCACGGACCGTCAGGGCAGGCGTAGTATCGGGACGAGCGGCCACGGGGGGCCGCGCAACGGGAGCCCGTCGCATGAAGTCGATTCCGCACAAGCGCAGCCGCGAGGTCGAGGCTTGGCTGCGCAAGGAAGAGGTGGAGCAGCGCAAGCGCTACCGCAAGATCGTCGCCGAGCAGGAGGCGCTCTCGCCGAAGCGTGACAAGTGGATCGCGCAGTTCCTGCAGCGCATCCAGACCCGTGGTGTCCACACGCACTACGACCAGATGCGCAAGGTCCGGCCGGAGGAGATCCCGGTCAAGCCGAAGCGCAAGTTCCGCGTGGTGTTCTGACGCGACCCCTTCCAGAGAGGACCGACACATGGCCCGTCCGCATATCGAACCGTTCGTCGACCGCGACGTCCCCTTCAAGAAGATGACGCTGCCGGGTTTCCCCCGGGGCATGCAGTACAAGATGCTGTCGCTCGACACCGACGACGGCGCCTGCACCATGACGGTGCTCTACGAGCCGGGCTACAAGCAGCCCCCCGGCATGAGCTACGCCGAGTACGAGCTCTTCATCATGTCGGGCTCCGTCACCATCGGCGAGAAGGTGTGGGGGCCGGGCAGCTACATCTTCGTGCCGGCCGGGGTCGCCATCGAGGCCATGTCCTCGCCGCGCGGCGCCACCGGCCTGCTGTTCTACAACTACGGCGAGCCGTCGTTCGTCGAGTCGGACAGCGACCACAAGCACGCCGAGCGCAACCGGCTCGCGATGGTCAACTCCTACGAGAACATGCACTGGACCTCGACCAACTTCTTCCCGGCGACGGCCCCGGGCTGCATGGTCAAGGTGCTGCGCTTCGATCCGCGCACCCACGGCTTCACGTTCCTGTACTGCATGACGCCCAACTTCTGGCAGGACAACATCTCCTACCACGACTGCTGCGAAGAGGCGTACCACATCTGGGGCACGTCCTGGATGATGCAGTTCGGCGACCTGCCGACCGGCGGCTACTTCTGGCGGCCGCCCTACATCAACCACGGCGCATTCGCCTCCAAGCTCGGCATCCTCGCGATCGGCCGCACGGACACGCAGCTCTACAACCACTTCCATTTCAATCCGTGGACCAACATCGAAGAGAACCAGGAGCGCGCCGCGAGCCGCTTGCTCAACCGCAACCCTGAGCTCTACAAGTGGGTGAACTCGCACGGGCACAACCACCCGATCGACTTCGAGTTCGACCACGGGCACGCGCACGGCGACATGGCCCACCACCACGGTGACGGCATGGTCGACCACAAGCACAAGAAGAAGAAGCGCAGCCGCCGCTGAGGCGGCTGCGTCCCCGGGCGCGCGGCGTCAGCGCCAGTCGTCCGCGACCTTCTGCTCGTCGATCAGCGTGCGCAGGCGGGTGCGTCCGTCGGCGCCGATCCACTGCCAGACGCGCGAGCGCAGCCGTAGCGTCGGGTCGAGCTGGATCATCTCGTAGAAGCGGGTCTGCGGTTCGTCCCGGCGCCGCCACTGCAGCAACAGCGTGCGACGCTCCGGGTCCAGCCGGTCTTCCGCGGCCCAGCCGTCGATCGGACCATCATCGAACCACAGGCGGTCATCACGCCATCGACCCCGGAACTCCCGCGAGTCGCTGCGTCCGTCCGCCCAGGTATAGAGGTTGGTCTGGTGATAGTCCCAGCCACCACCGGGCGCGACCCGGCAGGTGAGACGCGAGGCGTGCTCGTCGACCAGCCTGCCGGCCGGGTCGAAGTATCGGTAGGTGCCCGCCCAAACGCCGGCTTGGCCCGCGAGCAGCGGCATCAACTTGGTCAGATCGGTCATATCGGAGGTCTCCTTGGTCCAGACCTCCCGTCGGAACCCCGGCGAGACGCTAACACGGCAGGCGCTCCGGCCCCGGGGGACGGGCGGCGCGCGTTCGCGGTATGCTTCAAAGCTTGGCCGGCCTGCGGCCACGCTCAAGGGAACTGACATGACGACCCAGGAAGCGGCGGTCCGCACCAGCGACAGCCTGCGCAACGTCCGTTACGAGATCCGCGGCAAGCTCGCGCGCCGCGCCCAGGAGATCGCCCGCAAGGGCTACGAGGTCATCTCGCTCAACATCGGCAATCCGGCGCTGTTCGGGTTCCGCACGCCCGAGACCATGCGTCTCGCCATGATCGAGAACTTCCCGGACAGCGAGGGCTACTGCCACCAGAAGGGCATCTTCCCGGCGCGCGAGGCCGTGGTCATGCAGCAGCAGGGGCGGGGTGTCACCGGGGTCAGCGCCGAAGAGGTGTTCATCGGCAACGGCGTGAGCGAACTCATCGACCTCAGCCTGCGCGCCCTGCTGAACGACGGCGACGAGGTGCTGGTGCCGAGCCCCGACTATCCGTTGTGGACCGCTGCCGTGAACCTCAACCGCGGGCGGGCGGTGCACTACCCGTGCCGGCCGGAGAACGGCTTCATCCCCGACCCCGAGGAGGTGGCGAAGCTCGTCACGGCGCGCACCCGCGCCATCGTCATCGTCAACCCCAACAATCCCACCGGCGCGGTGTATCCGCGCGCGGTGCTCGAGGCCCTCGCGCGCATCGCGGAACGCAACGGGCTCGTCGTCATGAGCGACGAGATCTACGACCAGGTCCTCTATGACGGCGCGGAGTTCGTGCCGATGGCCACGCTGGTCCATGATGCCGTCTGCGTCACGATGTCCGGCCTCTCCAAGGTCTATCGCGCCTGCGGCTACCGCGTCGGTTGGGCCGTGGTGTCCGGCAAGCTGCGCGCCGCCCAAGGCTTCCTCGAGGCGATGGAGTTGCTGGCCTCGCTGCGTCTCTGCAGCAACGTCCCCGGCCAGTGGGCGGTGCAGACCGCGCTCGGTGGCGTGCAGAGCATCCGCGAGCTGTGTGTGCCGGGCGGGCGTCTCTACGAGTCGCGTCGGGCGATCGTCGAGGCCGCGGCCGCCGATCCGCGTCTGCAGCTGGTAGCGCCGCAGGGAGCGCTCTACGCTTTCGTCGGCGTCGACCGGCAACAACTGCCTGACTTCGATGACCAGGCCTTCGCGCTGGACCTGCTCGAGCAGAAGCACGTGCTGGTCGCCCCGGGCGTCAGTTTCAACGTGCCCTATCGTGACCGGTTCCGTGTCACCAACCTGCCTGACGCCGCGACCCTGCGCACGGTGTTCGGCCGCATGTCGGAGTTGCTCAGCGATTACGCCGCCAGGCCCCGCGCCTTGGGCGCCGGCGCCACGGTCGTGGAAGCGGGATCTCGTTTCAGAAATTAGTTGACGAAAGTGGCGTAAGCATCTGGTTTGATTACACTTTCAGAAGATATCATTCGAATTCTGGAGGCGGGTGAGACGCTGGTCGTCCCGTCCCGTCAACGTGCGGCAGCCGTCCGTCTCGCCTACGCCGCCCGGCACAGATCGCGCGGCGAGCTCGTCTGGAACAGTCCTCGGGTGCATTCGCTCGGCGCTTGGCTGCAGCGCCTGTCCCAGATGCCGGCCCGCAGCGGTGTCCAGCCCTTGTCACGCGTGCTGCCGGCGCATGAGGAGTGGATCCTGTGGCGCAAGGCCGCCGCCGGGATCCTGGAGCAGGAGGCGTCGCTCGCCGATTCCGCATTCACCGCGGACAGCCTCGCCGATTCCCTGCAGAGCGCGGCGGAGCTCATGGCGCACTGGCGCATCCCCGATACCGCGCTGGCGGGTCGGGGCACGGAGGCAGGGTGGCTGCAGGCCGCCCTCCGCGAGGTTCGGGCCGAGGCCGCAGCGCTAGGGGCGATGCCGCGAGCGGATCTGCCGGCAGCCCTTTGCGCCATCGTCGGGCACCCGGGCGGTGCAGCGAGCGATGAGCGGGTGTGGTTGGCGGGCGTGACCCTTGATCGGGGCTTGGCGCCGCTCGCCCGGTCCGCTTGGGTCGGTAAGGTCGAGACGATCGACCTCGGAACCTCCTGCACGCCGACCGTCGTCGCGAGCGCCGACCCGGCGGCCGAGTGGCGTGCGGCCGCCGAATGGTGCCGCCTGCGCCTCGAGCGCGATCCCGCAGCGCGCCTGCTGGTGGTGATCCCCGACCTCGCGAAACGCCGGCCGCGGGTCGAGAGGGTGTTCCGTGAGGCGCTCGCGCCTTCGTCGCTACGCGACATCGGCGTGGGGCGCGCCGGCGACGCCGCACTCGCATTCGCCCTGGAAGGCGGGCGGCCGCTTGCGGAGTATCCCGAGCCGGAGGCGGCACTGCAGGCCTTGCGGGTCCTCAGCCGGCCCTGTCTCGGCGCCGATCTCGCGGCCTTGCTCGAAGCCCCGTGGTGGAGCAGCGGCACCAGCGGCGCACGCGCGCGCATCGCGGCGCGGCTGCGATCGGACCTGCCGCAGCGCATCGCGCCTGCGGCGCTTGCGGCGAGGCTGCGGACGCTTGCGGCGCGGGGCGGCGACCTGGCGGTCATCGAGGACTGCGCGCGCTCGATCGAGCTCGCGGTGCAGCGGTTCGTCGAGGGCCGCGAACGCCTGCCCCATTGGGCGGCCGTGTTCGAGGACGCGTTGGGCGCCCTCGGATGGCCGGGCGAGGCGGTCGCGGACTCCTCCACGCAGCAGGCCCGTCTGCAGTGGCGGGCGATGCTCGAGGCCTTCGTCGGCGCGCTGCGCCTGGCGCCCTCGCGCGACGCCGGGCGCGCGGTGGAGCTGCTGGCGGCGATCGCGCGGCGCGAGCACTTCGCGCCATCGAGCGGCGATGTCGCGGTGCTGGTGACATCGGCCCTCGAGGCGCCGGTCGCGCGCTACGACGGCATCCGGGTCTGCGGTCTGCAGGCCGACCGTTTTCCCGCGCCGGTGCAGGGCGATCCCTTCATCCCTTGGGAACTGCAGCGCGAGGCGGGCATCCCGCGCGCCTCGCCGGAGGGGCAACTCGGCGCGGCGGCGTCCGCGCTGGAGGCCTGGCGCGCCTGCACCGACGAACTCGTGTTGTCCTGGGCGCTGGGCGAGGACGACGCGCACTGGATGCCCTCGCCGTTGCTCGCGCCGTGGCACGATGCCGCCGCCGCGGAGCGGCTGCAAAAAGCTTGCACTGCCATGTTCGAAACGGAACCGATACGCACCGTCGCCGGCCTCGACACGACCGCTGATGATCTCACCGGCTTTCAGCACATCGGTGCCAGCCTCAGCAAACTCGATGACTACGGGGGCTGCACTGCCGGGGCCTGATACGGGGACCCCCAATCCCGAGATACCACCAGTGAAGGCCGTCATGCTGGGCAACGGCAATCAGGCCCGACGCGGGGAAACGCTTTTCTTCAGCGCGCTGCAGAAGATCCCATTGAAACGCGGGCATTGCCACCGTCGATGGTCGCCGCCTGCGTTGATCCCGCTTTCGCGATCAACGCAACAATCTTTGCCCGCTCCGGCAA
>RFTM01000301.1 GCA_009923475.1 Gammaproteobacteria bacterium
GGCGTGCCGCACTGCCCCGAGCACGGCACCGCGCTCGACGCGCAGACGGTGAGCCAGATGGTCGACCAGGCGCTGCGCCTCGGCGACGGCACGGCGGTGATGGTGCTCGCGCCGCTGGTGCAGGACCGCAAGGGCGCGCACGAGACGGTGCTGCGCGACCTGCAGGCGCAGGGCTTCGTCCGCGCCCGCATCGACGGCCGCGTGGTCGAGCTCGATGCGCCGCCCGAACTCGACGCGCGGCGCAAGCACAGCATCGAGGCCGTGGTCGACCGGCTGCGGCTGCGGGCCGACGCCGCGCAGCGTCTCGCCGAGTCCTTCGAGACCGCGCTCAGGCTCTCGGGCGGCGCGGCGCGCGTGCTGCCCATGGAGGGCGATGCCGACCACGCCGGCCTGCTGTTCTCCGACCGCCACGCCTGCGCCGAGTGCGGCCACGCGGTGCCGGCGCTGGAGCCGAAGATGTTCTCGTTCAACAGCCCGGCGGGCGCCTGCCCGTCCTGCGACGGCCTCGGGCAGCAGCCGTTCTTCGACCCGGCGCGGCTCGTCGCCTTCCCGCACCTCTCGCTCGCGGGCGGCGCGGTGCGCGGCTGGGACCGCCACAACGCGCACTACCTGCAGCTCATCAGCACGCTGGCCGCGCACTACGGCTTCGACATCGAGGAGCCTTGGCAGGAGCTGCCCGAGCGGGTGCGCACGGTGCTGCTCTACGGCAGCGGCGGCGAGGAGATCGACTTCACCTACGGCGGCACGCGCGGCAAGCCGCTGCAGCGCCGCCACGCCTTCGAGGGCATGCTGCGCAACATCGAGCGCCGCTGGGAGGAGACCGACTCGCCGTCGGTGCGCGAGGAGCTCGCGCGCTACCGCGGGCTGCGCCCCTGCCCGGACTGCGAGGGCAGCCGCCTCAACCGCGACGCGCGCTGCGTGCGCGTCGGCGGCCACACGCTGCCCGAGGTCACGCGCCTCGCGGTCGGCGACGCGGCGCGCCTGTTCGCGGGGCTGCGGCTGCCCGGCTGGCGCGGCGAGGTCGCGGCCAAGGTGGTCCAGGAGATCGGCGAACGGCTGCGCTTCATGGTCGACGTCGGGCTCGACTACCTCACCCTGGAGCGCGGCGCCGACACGCTGTCGGGCGGCGAGGCGCAGCGCATCCGGCTCGCGAGCCAGGTCGGCTCCGGCCTCACCGGCGTCATGTACGTGCTCGACGAGCCCTCCATCGGCCTGCACCAGCGCGACAACGCGCGCCTGCTCGCGACCCTGCGCCGGCTGCGCGACCTCGAGAACAGCGTAATCGTGGTCGAGCACGACGAGGACGCGATCCTCGCCGCCGACCATGTCATCGACCTCGGACCCGGCGCCGGCGTGCACGGCGGACAGATCGTGGCGTCGGGCACGCCCGAGGAGATCCGTGCCGCGCCCGCTTCGCTCACCGGCCAATACCTGTCGGGGAAGCTGCGCATCCCGCTGCCGGCGCTGCGCACGCCGCGCCAGCCGGGCCGCGCGCTCGTCATCCGCAACGCCCGCGGCAACAACCTGCAGGGCCTCGATGTCGAGGTGCCGCTCGGGCTCTTCACCTGCGTGACCGGCGTCTCGGGCGGCGGCAAATCCACGCTGGTCATCGACACGCTTTACAAGGCGGTGGCGCGCCGCATCGCCGGCGCCGCCGAACAGCCCGCGCCGCACGATGCGATCCAGGGCCTTGAACATATCGACAAGGTGATCGACATCGATCAATCGCCGATCGGCCGCACGCCGCGTTCAAACCCCGCGACCTACACGGGCCTCTTCACCCCGATCCGTGAACTCATGGCCGAAGTGCCCATGGCACGCGAGCGCGGCTATGGCCCCGGACGTTTTTCGTTCAACGTGGCAGGCGGCCGCTGCGAGGCCTGTCAGGGGGATGGCATGGTGCGCGTGGAGATGCACTTTCTGCCGGATGTGTACGTGCCGTGCGACGTGTGCCATGGCCAGCGTTACAACCGAGAAACCCTCGAGGTGCAATACAAGGGCCGCAACATCGCGCAGATGCTGGACCTCACGGTCGAAGCGGCGCTTGAATTTTTCAGTGCCGTGCCGGCCATTGCGCGCAAACTGCAAACGCTGATGGACGTGGGCCTGAGCTACCTCAAACTGGGTCAGGCGGCCACCACCCTCTCAGGGGGTGAAGCCCAGCGGGTGAAACTCGCCCTCGAGCTCTCCAAGCGCGACACCGGGCGCACACTGTACATCCTGGATGAGCCCACCACCGGGCTGCACTTTGCCGACATCGACCTCTTGCTCAAGGTGCTGCACCAACTCTGCGAGGCGGGCAATACTGTGGTCATCATCGAGCACAACCTGGATGTCATCAAGACGGCCGATTGGGTGATCGACATGGGCCCCGAGGGCGGTGCCGGCGGCGGCCGCGTGCTGGGCGTGGGCACGCCTGAGCAGATCGCGGCCTTAGCGCACAGCCACACGGGCCGTTACCTGGCGAAGCTGCTGTAGCGTCTTCAGCGGTGCGGTGAGCTGAACCCTTGCACGCTGTGTCCCGTCACTGCCCTGCAGCGCCTGAATACGTCAACCCTTGGCGCGCTCCAAGGTCTCTCGGGTTTCTTGAGCCACTCGGCGCGCGGCTTGCGCAAAATCCTCACCCCCCGAGGCATACAACACCGCCCGCGACGAATTCACGATGATGGGACCCGTGGTGACCCCCGCGGTATCGTGGCGCCAGCCGGCCTTGACCGTGGCCACCGCGTCGCCACCTTGCGCTCCCACGCCCGGAATCAACAAGGGCAACGTAGGGGCGAGCGCGCGCACCCGCTCGATTTCAGCCGGGTAGGTGGCGCCCACCACCAAGCCCAATTGCCCATTCAGATTCCAGGGGCCTTGGGCCAGTTGTGCCACATGCTCGTACACACGAGGCTGCCCCTCGACGCTGGCGAGGCGCTGATTTTGCAGATCGTCACCGCCGGGGTTGGACGTGCGACACAGCAAGAACG
>RFTM01000302.1 GCA_009923475.1 Gammaproteobacteria bacterium
TGACCTGCCGGCGCTGCGGCGTCGCCTGCCGCACAACCCCGCGCACCTCAATCCCGCCGACGCCGCCCGCCTCGGCATCGTCGATGGCGCGGTGGTCGAGATCGAGTCCCGCACCGGGATCATCCGCGCGATCGCGCAGCTCGCGCCCGATGTCCGCGAGGGCGTGGTCTCCATCGCGCACGGCTTCGAGCCGGCGAGCACGGCGGCGCTGGTGGATGACGAGCACGACTACGAGCCCTTGAGCGGCCTGCCGCGCATGAGCGCGTTGCCGGTGGTGGTGCGCGCCGCGACGGCCGAGGCCGCGCAGGGGTTCGCGTAGGGGGGCGGGCGGTCCGCCTAGAGCTTCTCGCGGCGCAGGCGGATGCCGGCCTTGTCGCGGTCCCAGGTGTCGGCGGTGATGCCCTCGTCGCGGAACACCACCTTGCGCGCCTTGTTGGTCTCGGTCTTCGGGATCGCGTCGACCGCGCGCACATAGCGCGGGATCATGAAGTAGGCGAGCCGCGGCTCGAGGAAGGCGATCAGGCCCGCGGGGTCGAAGGCGCGCCCCGGCTTCGGCTTGATCACCGCCAGCACGTCCTGCTCGGCGACCTCGTTCTGCACGCCGACCACCACGACCTCGTCGACGTCGGGATGCTGCCGGACCGCGTTCTCGACCTCGAACGAGGAGATGTTCTCGCCGCGGCGGCGGATGGTGTCCTTGAGCCGGTCGACGAAGTAGTACTTGCCGGCCTCGTCCTGCCGGAAGAGGTCTCCGGTGTGGAACCAGCCGTTGCGCCAGGCGCGCGCGGTCGCTTCCGGCAGGCCGTCGTAGCCCGCGTTCATGCTCCAGGGCGTATCGCTGCGCACGATGAGCTCGCCCACGCTGCCGCGCGGCACTTCGATGTCGTGCTCGTCGACCAAGCGGCACTGCATGCCGGTGCGCGGCCAGCCACAGCTGCCGTCGGCCGGCGCGTTCATGTCGGTCATCAGCGGCGTCGACACCTCGGTCATGTTGAACCCGGTGAGGTAATCGAAGCCGAAGCGCCGCGCGAAGGCGATGGTGTCCTCGCTGACCGGGAACATGGTGATGTACTTGATGGGGCTGTCGCGGTCGTCGGGCCGCGGCTCCGCCTTGGCGAGGAAGGCCGCCATCACGCCGATCAGGCCGGACGTGGTGGTGCAGCCGCCCTCGCGCACCTGCTCCCAGAAGCGCGTGGTGCTGAAGCCGTCGACGAGATAGAAGCTGCCCGAACGCACCAAGGCGCAGGTGATGGAACTCGTGCCGCCTACATGGAACATCGGCAGGTTGACGAGGATGCCTTCGCCCTCGCCCATGTAGCCGTAGTTGACCACCGCCGTGGTGTAGCCCTGGAGGTAGGGCGACAGCACGCCCTTCGAGGGACCGGTGGTGCCGGAGGTGTAGATGATGCTCTGGATGTCCCAGTGCTCGACCGGCTCGGGCGCGCCGAGCGCGGCGCCGTCGCCCTGCTCGAGCTGCGCGAAGTCGGTGATCACGGTCCTCAGGCGCTTGAGGTCGAGCCCTTGCAGGCGGTCGGCGAGGCCCGGATGCGCGATCATCACCTCGCCCGCCGCGGCGTTCACGACATGCTCGAGCACGGCGCCCTTGTAGGCGGTGTTGAGCGGGACGTAGACCGCGCCGAGGTAGTTGATGGCGAACCACGACAGCACCATCGGCTTGCCGCTCGACAGCCACGCGAACACGCGGTCGCCCTTGCGGACGCCCCGCTCGCGCAGCGCGGCCGCGACCGCGCGGGTGGCGGCGAGGCACTCGGCGTAGGTGAGCGTCGTGCCGTCCTCGAAACGGGCGCAGAGCCTCTCGGGGAAGCGCCGCGCGCGGGTCTCGAGGATGTCGCGCAGCACGCAGTCCTCGCGGGCCGGCGGCCCGGGCGGGAACCAGGGCGGACGATGCCCTTCACTCACGGGACGGTCAGGCCTGCAGCTGCTTGAGGAGGGAGGCCATGTCGAAGTAGTCGCGCCACGAGGCGATCTTGCCGTCGCGGAAGCGGAACACGGTCATGAACGGCGTGCTCACGGGCTTGCCGTCCTTGGTGTAGTGCTCGATGCCCTCGAGCATGCCGATGTCGCCGTCGACGATGATGGCGTGGAACTCGTAGCGTTTGCCCGCCATGCCGGCGCCGAACTTCCGGAGGAAGCGCTCGACCTCGGCCTTGCCCTTCAGGTCGCGTCCCGGCATCACGCCGCCGACCACGTCGTCGGTGCAGAGCGCGAGCACGCCGTCGACGTCGTCGGCGACCCAGGCGGCGTAGTAGCCGCGGATGGTGGCGGTGTGGTCGGACTGGCTCATGTGGCGGTTCCCCCTTGCGCGACGCGGCGCCCGGAGTCAGGATACGAGCCGATGGTCCTGTTGTGCAAGTCACGCCGGACCGACGGGGGGAACCGTGCCGAAGATCGAGATGCCGTCCCTGGCGCAGGTCCGGGAACTGCCGGAACTGGTGCGCCATGTCGTGCCGCCCGAGTGGGAAGACATGAACGGGCATGTCAACGTGCAGCATTACACCGCGCTGTACGACATGTCCGGCTATCCGTTCATGGACATGATGGGCATCACCGCCGAGCAGGTGCGCACCAGCCGGGTCGGCATGTTCGATCTCGAGCACCACATCTGGTTCCTCGACGAGATGCACGTCGGCGACGTGGTCACCGGCCACGCCTGCATCGTCGAGCGCGGCCCGAAGCGCGTGCTGTCGGTGATGTTCATCGTCGACGAGACCCGCGACCGCTTGGCGAGCGTGCTCGAGGTGGTCTCGACCACCGCGGACCTCGACGCCCGCCGCACCATCGCCATCCCGCCGCCGCTCGCGGCGCGGCTGGATGCGCTCATAGAAGAACAACGCGCCCGCGGCTGGCAGCCGCCGCGCAGCGGAGCCTTGTCGGTATAAGCCCGCGCGA
>RFTM01000303.1 GCA_009923475.1 Gammaproteobacteria bacterium
GCGTCGGCTTCTCGGCGGCGAAGGCGGCCGCGCTGCGCGACCTCGCGGCGCGCACGCTCGAGGGCGTGGTGCCCGACTCGGCGACGCTCGCGCGGCTCGACGACGCGGCGATCGTCGCGCGGCTCACGCAGGTGCGCGGCATCGGGCCCTGGACGGTGCAGATGATGCTGATGTTCCAGCTCGGCCGGCCCGACGTGCTGCCCGTGGACGACTACGGCGTGCGCAACGGCTTCCGGCTCGCCTATAGCCTCGCGGAGCTGCCGACGCCGCGCGAGCTCGCGCGCCACGGCGAGCGTTGGGCGCCCTACCGCTCGGCGGCGGCCTGGTATCTTTGGCGGGCGGTGGACCTGGCGCGCGCCGGCGCGCCGATGCCGGTCAGGGCGCGGGCACGCGCCGCTTCGTCTTCAGCGCCTCGGCGACGGCCGGGTGCACGAACTCGGTGACATCGCCGCCCAGCACCGCGACCTCGCGCACCAGCGTGGACGAGATGAAGGTGAACTGCTCCTTCGGCGTGAGGAACACGGTCTCGATGTCGGGCGCGAGGTGGCGGCTCATATTGGCGAGCTGGAACTCGAACTCGAAGTCCGACACCGCGCGCAGGCCGCGCAGCATGAAGCCGAGCCCGTGCTCGCGCGCGAACTCGACGGTGAGCTTGGCGTAGCCCGTCACCTCGACGTTCGGGATGTGGGCGGTGGCCTTACGCGCGAGCGCGATGCGCTGCTCGAGCGGGAACAGCGGCGCCTTGCCGGGGTTGGCGGCGATGGCGATGACGACGCGGTCGAACATCTTGGCTGCGCGGCTCGCGATGTCGATGTGGCCGTTGGTGATCGGGTCGAAGGTGCCCGGATACATCGCGCTGCGGTTCATGTCGCGTTCGCCTCGTCGCTCTCCGGCCGCGCATCGCGGCGCAGCAGATGATAGCCCACCTCGCCCGCCTTGCCGTGGCGCCATGGTCGCAGCGTGGCGGGCAGACCGGACGGCGGCACGGCATCCGCATCCCCGCGCGCGGCCGGAGCCTCGAGGTACACGAACGCCTGCGGCGCGAGCCAGCCGCCCGAATCCAGCCGCGTCGCCGCCTCGCCCCAGAGCCCCGCACCGAACGGCGGGTCGAGGAACACGATATCGAAGGGCGCGGCGGGAGCGGCGGGCGCCGCGAGGAACGCGAGCGCATCGGCGCGATGGAACCCCGCGCTGCCCACCGGCGCGCCCGCGTCCCGCGATGCCGCGCCCCATTCCGCGCAACGCTCGCGCAGCGCCGCGACGGCGCGCGCATCGGCATCGACGAACTCCGCATGCGAGGCGCCGCGCGACAGCGACTCGAGGCCGAGCGCGCCGCTGCCGGCGAAAAGATCGAGCACCCGCGCGCCACGGATGTGCGGCGCGAGCCAGTTGAAGAGCGTCTCGCGCACGCGGTCGGGCGTGGGACGGATGTCGGGCCCGGCGGGGAAGCGCCAGCGCCGGCCGCGCCACTGGCCTGCGATGATGCGCAGTTCGCGCTGACGATCGGCGGGACGCAGCATGGATGAAGAGGGTACCGCATCCGCGCCATCGATGCGCCGCAGCAAGCATACGCGCCGCTGCTGCTAGAATCGCGCGATGCCCGCCGACGCCAAGCCCGGTCTGTTCCAACGCGTCCGCGCCTCCTTCGGCGGCCTCGGCAGCCTGTTCGGCGGCCGCAAGATCGACGCGGCGCTGCTCGAGGAGCTGGAGACGCGGCTGCTGCAGGCGGACTGCGGGGTGGCGGTCACCGAGGAACTGCTCGAGGGCCTGCGCAAGCGCGTCGCGCGCCACCAACTGGCCGACGCCGACGCGCTGCTCGCGGCGCTGCGCGAGGACATCACGGCGATGCTGACGCCGGTCGCGCAGCCGCTCGTCATCGACCGCGCGCACAAGCCCTTCGCCATCCTCGTGGTCGGGGTCAACGGCTCGGGCAAGACCACCACCATCGGCAAGCTCGCGCAGCGCTACGGCGCGGCAGGCCTGAAGGTGGTGCTCGCGGCCGGCGACACCTTCCGCGCGGCTGCGGTCGAACAGATCGGCGTGTGGGCCGGGCGCACCGGCGCCGAGCTCGTCGCGCAGGCCACGGGCGCCGATCCGGCGGCGGTCGCCTTCGATGCGCTGCAGTCGGCCAAGGCCCGCGGCGCCGATGTGCTGATCGCCGACACCGCCGGCCGCCTGCAAGCCCAGACGCACCTCATGGAGGAACTGCGCAAGGTGCGGCGGGTGCTCGGCAAGGCCGACCCGGCCGCGCCGCACGAGGTGCTGCTGGTGCTCGACGCCACGCAGGGCCAGAACGCGCTGGCGCAGGCGCAGCAGTTCCATGCCGCGGTGGGCGTCACCGGGCTCGTGCTCACCAAGCTCGACGGCACGGCGCGCGGCGGCATCGTGCTCGCCATCGCGCGCCAGCTGAAGCTGCCGATCCGCTTCGTCGGCATCGGCGAGCAGGCGGGCGACTTCGCCGAGTTCGACGCCGCGGCCTTCGCGCGCGCCCTCGTCGACGGCGCCACGGGTTGAGCCCCGGCGGTTGGGGCATACTGGCGCCGTGATCCACTTCGACCGCGTCACCAAGCGATATCCCAACGGGCGCGAGGCGCTCGATGACGTCTCGCTGCGCGTGGAGCCGGGCGAGTTCGCCTTCCTCACCGGCCGCTCGGGCGCGGGCAAGAGCTCCATCCTCAAGCTCATCGCGCTGCTCGAGCGCCCGACCCGCGGCACGGTGGTGGTCAACGGCCAGGACACCGGCTCGCTGCCGGCGCGCGCCATCCCCGCCTACCGCCGACGGCTCGGCGTGGTGTTCCAGGACCACCAGCTGCTGATGGACCGCCCGGTGTACGACAACGTCGCGCTGCCGCTGATGGTCGCCGACACGCCGCTGCGCGACATCGACAAGC
>RFTM01000304.1 GCA_009923475.1 Gammaproteobacteria bacterium
GCTGAGCCGAAACGCCGCTCCCACAGCGCCTCGCGCGTCACGGCTGCCATCGCGGACTGCGCGTAAACCAGCGCCTCGACACCTCGGTCGAGCGCATTGGTGCCGCTGCCGGCGTAGCTCATGAGCGCGCCCTGGCCGGCGGTGTGCATCACGGCGGCCGCCGACTCGAACACGCGGTCGTACAGCCGGTCGACGATCTCCATGCAGACGCCGAGCCGCGTCTCGGGGGTCGCGCGCGCCCAGGCGGGCATCGCGCGTTCGGCCGCGGCGTAGAGCGCGTCGGGATCGGCGCGCGGATAGTCGATGCCGAGCGGCTCAAGCGTGTACGGCGACACCTCGCCGAGCGCTTCGCCGCCGAGCCGCCCTATGCTGCCGGGCTGGTCGAGGTCGAACCGCCGACCGAGCGCCGCCGCGAACGCGGCGCGACCGCCCTTGGCGGCCGCCTCGCCACCGCGATGACGGTCCGGCGTCTCCGGGAACAGCGAGAAATAGCCGCGGTCACGGCAGGCGCGCGCAGCGGCCGCGAGCGAAGCCTCGTGCTTGGCGTAGAGGTCCTGCGTCATGGGCTGCTCCGACGCGCGCCTGAGCGCGTGCGGGTCGATCCACCCGGGCGCCGCGACGGCGGGCGACGCCATTCGAGTTCGTGCCGGCGCACACCGCCGGGCGTGCGCTCTTCGGCCGAGAGGATGAGCCGGCGGCCGATGAGCCTTGCGTCGCGCCATTGGCGCGAACCGACGAAGGCGGGGTTGAGCGCTACGGTGACCTCATGCTCGACACGGCGGCCGGCCGAGCCTGCGACCAGCCGCCAGCGGCCCGCATAGCTGAAGTACCCGTCGAAGGCGCCCGCGCGCTCGCGCAGCGTGGCATCGCGCGGATTGGGACGGGCGAAAGGCTTGCGGTCGCCCGCCATGATGCAGGCGCTCATGAAACCGTCATGGGTGTAGAGCAACAGCCCGGACGCGCCCGCGCCGAAGGGCTCGGTGACGCGCCCGTCCTCGTAGGTGATGCGCCAAAGATGATAGGCCCAGGCGCCCGCGATGTCGGCGG
The DNA here is from genome assembly GCA_009923475.1 of Gammaproteobacteria bacterium. GTDB lineage: Bacteria > Pseudomonadota > Gammaproteobacteria > Steroidobacterales > Steroidobacteraceae > UBA964. The sequence continues at coordinate 1,048 of RFTM01000304.1, forward strand.
GCTTGAGGTCGGGCCCGGTGGCGCGCTTCGTCTTGGCGCGCGTCGTCGTGCTTGCCATGGTCAACCCTCCGTGCCGAACGCGGGCAAGGCTGCCGCCGCGCGATAACCGGCCTCGTAGCGTGCGACGATGGCCTCGACGGGCTCGATCTTGCGCACCGGATCGACGCCCTGCCCGGCCGACCAGATGTCCTTCCAGGCCTTCACCTGGTCCTGCGTGCCGCCGAGGTCCATCTTGGACTTGCCCTGCAGGTTGTCGGGGTCGAGCCCCGCCGCGACGATGCTCTCGCGCATGTAGTACGCCTCGGCGCCGGTGAAGACCTTGGTCAGCACGAGGTCCTCGAGCGAGGCGCGCGTGACCATCTCCTTGTAGCGCGGCTGCGCCATGCTCTCCTCGGCGACGATGAACGGCGTGCCGACATTGGCGAGGTCGGCGCCCGCGACCTCGGCCGCGCGCACCGCTGCACCCGTGCCGATCGCGCCCGACAGCACGACGACGCCGTCGAAGAAACCGCGCACGGCATCGATGAACGCGAACGGCGAGATCTTGCCGGTGTGACCGCCCGCGCCCGCCGACACCAGCATCAGGCCGTCGACGCCCGCCGCCGCGGCCTTGCGCGCGAACGCGAGCGTGCTCACGTCGGCGAACACCTTGCCGCCATAGGCGTGCACGCGCTCGATCGCCGGTATCGGACTGCCGAGCGCGGTGATGACGAGCGGCGGCCGGTGCCGCGACACGAGGTCGAGCTCGGCCGGCAGCCGCTCGTAGGAGCTGTGGGTGACGAGGTTGAGCGCCCAGGGCCCGAGGTGCGGGGGCTGCGCGGCCGCGAGCGCGGCGTGGCCGGCCGCGATGCGCCCCAGCCAGTCGTCCAGGATATCCACGGTGCGGGCGTTCGGGGCCGGGAAACTGCCGACGATGCCGGCCCGGCAGCAGGCCAGCACGAGGTCGGGGCCGGAGACCAGGAACATCGGCGCGGCGATCACGGGCAAGCGCAGCCCCCGCCCCAGATCGCCCAGCCGCGCCCGTCCGCCTGTCGCCGCCATGCCCGTCTCCCCGATGACTTGCATAATGATACTATCCTCAGGCGGTCGCGCCACGGCGCATCGATACGGTACATCAGAACTCGGGGACCGGAGCATGGCCAACGGCGTCTACATCCTGGGCGGCTACCAGACCGACTTCTCCGCCAACTGGGCGCGCAGCGGGCGCGAGATCGCCGACGGCATGCGCGAGGTGCTCGAGCAAGGCCTCGTCCAGACGGCGCTCGACCCGCAGGACCTCGACACCGCCCATGTCGGCAACTTCGCCGCCGAGCTCTTCTGCAACCTACGAGCACCTCGCCCGCATCGCCGAGATCAACTTCGGCAACGGCCGCCGCAACCCCAACGCGCAAACCCGCCGCTGGGAGTTCAACGAACGCAGCTTCACCGCCGACGACACCGCCAACCCGGTCATCGACGGCGTGATGCGCAAGCAGGACTGCGGGCAGATCACCGACGGCGCGGCCGTGGTGTTCCTCGCCAGCGAGGCGGTGGCCCGTGAGTGGGCGCGCCGCCGCGGCCGGCCCATGGAGTCGCTCGCCCGCATCGAGGGCTGGGGCCACCGCACCGCCCCCATCACCTACCAGGGCAAGCTCGCGCTCGGCGAGGGGTCGCCCTACGTGTTCCCGTTCGTGCGCGCCACCATCACCGACGCCTTCCGGCGCGCCGGCATCGCGGGCGTCGAGCAGCTCGACGGCATCGAGACCCACGACTGCTTCACCAGCACCGAATACATGGCGATCGACCACTTCGGCATCACGCCGCCCGGGCAGAGCGGGCAGGCCATCGAGGACGGCTCCATCGAG
>RFTM01000305.1 GCA_009923475.1 Gammaproteobacteria bacterium
CCATCTCCCTCACTCCCGCAGCGTCTCGAAGCGCACCGGTCCGCCGTCGAGCGGGATCGTGGCCGTCAGGGTGCTGGCCCGCGACTGGATGTCCGGCAGGTACTGCTGCTGGGCGCCTTTGGCGGTGGCGAAGAGCTCCTGGTAGGTGCGCTTCAGCAGGTCGGTGGACATCACCCGGCCGCCTGCGTAGTACCGCTTGGCGAGGTGGCCGAGGGCCCAGGTGGTGGCGAAGGAGAACGCGACCGAGGTCGCGGCGCCGCCCAAGCCGCCGATCATGCGGCCGGCCGCCTTGCCGAGCAGGCCGCTCACCAGCTTGCGGCCCACCTGCTCGATGTACTGGCCGGTGAGGCCGACGCCGACGGTCGCGAGGAATTCTTTGATGTGGCCCTGGTCGAGCTCGACCCCGTGCGCCTTGCCGATGCGGTACACCAGCCGCACCTGCAGCGGGATGATGGCCATCGAGGCCCAGGACTGCGGCAGCAGCTCGAGCGCGCCGTTGAGCACGGCGGCATCCTTGATGGTCTTGTCGAGCTCGGCGTCGGAGACACGGCTCTGCAGCAAGGGCGGCCTCGCGGCGGCGGCTGCGGCGGCGGCGCCGGCAGCGGCCGTGACGGCACGCGGCGCGGGTTCCCAGGCCGCGGCCGCGATGGCGTCGGCATCGGCATCGGCAGCGCCGGTCGATGCGCCCTCGCCCTCGAGGCCGAGGTGGCCGCGCAGCGTGCGCAGGAACGCGCGCTCGGCATCGCCCTGCACGCCGTCGGCGTCGCAGACGCAGACCGCCATCTCGTAGGCGAGCTGGCGGTGCTCGGGCTGCGACAAGGCGGCGGCGGCATCGGCCAGCGTGACGCGCTTGAGGAGCACGTCCTGGTAGACGCCCGCAAGCGCGGCGCCGGGACCGCCCGACAGCGACTCCGCGGCGTCGCGCACCGCGGCGCGCTCGGCGTCGGACTTGCCGCCATCAGCCAGCGCGGCGTGGATCAGGATGTTGAGGATGGCTCTCTGCTCGGCGGCGTTCATGGCGGGCGCGGGCCTCCGTAGGCGCGGTGGGTGTCGGGGGATGGACGCGCCGCGAGGCCGGAAGTTCCCGGCGCCGCCCGTGACGGCGACTAGGCGCCCGGCGGCGCGACGAAGCCCTCCGGCCGCTCGGCGCCGTCGCCGAACAGGAACTTCTCCATCTCGCCCTCGAGGAACTTGCGGGCCTTGGGCTCGATGGGCACCAGCCGGTATTCATTGATGAGCATGGTCTGGTGCGCGACCCAGCGCTGCCAGCCCTCCTTCGAGACCTGGCGCCAGATGCGCACGCCGAGATCCCCGGGGTAGACGAGCCGGTCGAGGCCCGGCGCTTCGCGCTTCAGCACCACGCACTGCACCATGCGCGGCTTCGGATCGGCCTTCGGGGCGTCGGTCATGGCGGTGTCCTCAAAAAATCCCTGATGTGAGCCCTTCCAACAGCAGCCGCACCGGCGCGGGCAGGCCGACGGCGGCGGGGCCGTCCGCGGCCCGCGGGTTATACCAGAGCCCCGCCGGCGAGGGGGCGCTGTCGGCGACCCCGGGGATGCCGGCGGCGCGCGCCGCCTGCGCGGCGGCCGACGGCGGCGGCGCACCCTCGAGCAGCAGCGGCACGATCTCGAGGTCGAAGTGCGTGAACGCATGCGACACGGGCGTGAGCGCCTGCGGGCTGCCGCGCCACTTCGGGAACCCGCTGCGCGCCCAGGCCGCGGCGGCGGTGGCCGAGTCGAACTCGGGCGGACACCACAACCCGCCCCAGATGCCGCGCTCCGGCCGGCGCTCGAGGAAGATGCCGCCTTCCGCGTCGCGCACGAACAGCAACCAGCAGCGGCGCGAGGGCCGCGCCGCACCGCGCGCGCGGGGCTTGGGCGCCGGGATCTCGTGCTGGCGCCCGCTGCGCCGGGCGCTGCAGCGCTCCGCCAACGGGCAGAGCGCGCAGGCCGGCCGGCGGCGCGTGCACACCGTGGCGCCGAGGTCCATGACGGCCTGGGTATAGGTGGCGACGGCCTCGGCAGGCGTCGCTGACTCGGCAAGCGCCCATAGGCGCTGCTCGACCGCGCGCTCGGCCGGGCTGCCCTCGATGCCGAAGCAGCGCGCGAGCACGCGCTTCACGTTGCCGTCGAGGATGGGATGCCGCTGGTCGCAGGCGAGCGCGAGGATCGCGCCCGCGGTGGACCGGCCGACGCCGGGCAGCGCGGCGACATCCTCGAAAGCGGTCGGGAAGACGCCGCCGTGCGCGTCGCGCACGCGCTGCGCCGCGCGATGCAGGTTGCGGGCGCGGGCGTAGTAGCCGAGGCCGGTCCACAGATGCAGCACCTCGTCCACCGGCGCGTCGGCCAAGGACGCGATGTCCGGAAAGCGCGAGACGAAGCGCTCGAAGTACGGGATGACCGTCGCGACCTGGGTCTGCTGCAGCATGATCTCCGACACCCAGACGCGGTAGGGCGTGCGGTCACGCTGCCAGGGCAGGTCGTGCCGTCCGCTGCGTGAATGCCAGTCGACGAGCGCAGCCCCGAGCTGATGCGCATCCGCGGTCTTCATGCCGGCGATTGTATGATGTCGGCAACCTGGAGATGTCCATGCAACCGACCACAGCCTTCCGCCGCGCCCATCGCCTCGCCCGCTCCATCGCCGTGCTGGCGATGGCCGCGGCCTGCGCCATCCCCCAAGCCGGCGCACAGGGCGCCGTCAACCCGGTGGTCGAGGCGCTGCGCGAGCGCATCGAGGCGCTCAACGCCGGCGGCACGGTGACCATCGAGGGCGAGGCGCTCTACGCGACCCGCTCGCTGGTGCCGATCTACTCCGGCAACGGCTACCAGCCGCTGTGGGACCGCGCGCGGCTGCAGTCGCTGGTCGAGGTGCTCAAGGACATCGAGG
>RFTM01000306.1 GCA_009923475.1 Gammaproteobacteria bacterium
AGTGCGTGGACGGCGAATACCAGAACTTCAAGGCCAAGGGCGGCGCGTACACGCGCGACAACTTCTTCGGCAAGTACCCCGAGCTCAAGGCCATGGTCGCCAACATGTCGGACGAGGAGATCTGGCGCCTCAACCGCGGCGGCCACGACGCGCGCAAGGTGTACGCGGCGTATGCGGCGGCCAGCGCGCACCGCGGCCAACCGACCGTCATCCTCGCCAAGACCGTCAAGGGCTTCGGCATGGGCAAGGCGGGCGAGGGCCAGATGGTCACCCACCAGCAGAAGAAGCTCTCGGACGACGACCTGCGCGCGTTCCGCGACCGCTTCAACATCCCGGTGTCGGACGAGGAGATCGCGCGGCTGCCGTTCTGCAAGCCGGCCGAGGACGGTCCCGAACTCGACTACCTGCGCTCGCGGCGCAAGGCGCTGGGCGGCTTCCTGCCGGCGCGCCGGCGCGAGGCGCCGCCGCTCGCCGTGCCGCCGCTCGAGGCGTTCAAGCCGCTGCTCGAGTCGAGCGAGGGCCGCGAGATCTCGACCACCATGGCGTTCGTGCGCATCCTCACCACGCTGCTCAAGGACAAGCAGGTGGGCAAGCACATCGTGCCGATCGTCCCCGACGAGGCGCGCACCTTCGGCATGGAGGGGCTGTTCCGCCAGGTCGGCATCTACTCGTCGGTGGGCCAACTCTACGTCCCCCAGGACGCCGACCAGCTGATGTCCTACCGCGAGGACAAGAAAGGCCAGATCCTCGAAGAGGGCATCAACGAGGCGGGCGCCCTGTGCTCGTGGATGGCGGCGGGCACCGCCTATTCCAACCACGGCGTGCACATGGTGCCGTTCTACATCTTCTATTCGATGTTCGGCTTCCAGCGCGTGGGCGATTTCATCTGGGCGGCGGGCGACCTGCAGACCCGCGGCTTCCTGATGGGCGCGACCGCCGGGCGCACCACGCTCGCGGGCGAGGGCTTGCAGCACCAGGACGGCCACAGCCAGCTGCTCGCCACCATGGTGCCGAACTGCCGCGCCTACGACCCCGCCTTCGCCTACGAGCTCGCGGTCATCGTGCAGGACGGCCTGCGCCGCATGTACGCCGAAGGCGAGAACATCTTCTATTACGTCACCGTGATGAACGAGAACTACGCCATGCCGGCCATGCCGGCGGGCGCCGAGGAGGGCATCCTCAAGGGCATCCATGCGCTGCCGGCGGTCCAGGGGTCCGCGGCTGCGCCCGATGCGCCGCGCGCCACGCTGATCGGCTCCGGCACGATCCTGCGCGAGGTGATCGCGGCGGCCGAGATGCTCGAGCGCGACCACGGCGTGCGCTGCGAGGTCATGTCGGCGACCAGCTTCAGCGAATTGCGCCGCGACGCCCTCGACTGCGAACGCTGGAACCTGCTCAATCCGACGGAGCAGCCGCGCCTGCCGTTCGTCGCGCAGGCGCTCGCCGGCCGCGAGGGGCCGTTCATCGCGGCCACCGATTACGTGCGCAACGTGCCCGAGCAGATCCGCCAGTGGGTGCCGGGCCGGTTCGAGGTGCTCGGCACCGACGGCTACGGCCGCTCGGACGCCCGCGCTGCGCTGCGCCACCACTTCGAGGTCGACCGCCGCTTCATCGTGCTCGCGACGCTGCGCGCGTTGGTCGCCGAAGGCCGGCTGCCCGCCTCGCGTCTCGAGGGCGTGGTCGCCGCGCTCGGCATCGATCCCGACAAACCCAACCCGCTCAACGCCTGACGGAGCGTCCCTTGGCCCTCAAAGAGATACGCGTCCCCGATCTCGGCAGCTTCAAGGATGTCGCGGTCATCGAACTGCTCGTCGCGCCGGGCGACCGCCTCGAGTTGGAGGCCTCGATCGCCACCCTCGAGACCGAGAAGGCGACCATGGACGTGCCGTCGCCGTTCGCCGGGACGGTCAAGACCCTGCACATCAGCCGCGGCCTGAAGGTCAATTCGGGCGATCTCGTCGCGACCGTCGACGCCGAGGAGCCGGTCGCCCAAGCGAGCGCTTCGGCGGCGACGCCGTCCGCTCCGGCTCCGACCCCTGCTGCGCCCGCGGCCGCACCGAAGACCGCTGTGCCGTCGGCTCCGCCCGCCGCGCCTGCTGCGCCGGTGGCGGCGTCGCAGGCGATCCCCGGTGCGCGCGCCGATCTGGCGCCCATCCAGGAGGCCGGCTTCTCGCGCGCGCACGCAGGCCCCTCCGTGCGGCGCCTCGCGCGCGAGTTGGGCGTCGATCTTGCGCGGGTGACGGGCACGGGCGTCAAGGGACGCATCAGCCACGAGGACGTTAAGGCCTGGGTCAAGCAGGCCCTTGCGGGTGCGCTCGCGCCGGCGGCGCCCGCGCTGCCGAAGCTGCCGGTGGTCGACCACGCCGCGTTCGGACCGGTCGAGACCCGGCCGCTGTCGCGCGTGCAGCGCATCTCGGGGCCGCGGTTGCAGGCGTCGTGGATCAACATCCCGCATGTCACGCAGTTCGACGAGGCGGACATCACCGAACTCGAGGCGCTGCGCGTCTCCATGGGGTGATGCCCGGTGGACGGCACAACGAACGTCTCGTCGAGCACGAGTGCCGCGTCCTTGAACTGCGCATCGAGATCGCCGTAGGACCATTCCTCGGTCGCAGGCCCCTGCGGCAAGCGGCCTTCGGCGGCTGCGGCAAAGTCGGACTCGGTCCACTTGACGGCCTTGACCGCCGGGCGCGGCGGCTGTCCCTCGGTGACCCACACATTGCCATCCGTGCGCGCCATGGGCGAACCGGGGCGCAGGCTGTCGACAGGATCGACGTTGTGGGGGAGTGCTTCGACGTCGAGGCGGATCAGTTCAATGGCGTTCGCCGCGACGTCTTCGCTGATCGCCGCCACGGCCAGGATGGGCTCGCCGTCGAACGTG
>RFTM01000307.1 GCA_009923475.1 Gammaproteobacteria bacterium
CGCACCTGCGGCGCCGTGATGCGCTCGAACGCCGGAGGCGGGAGATCGTCGACGATGCCGAGCGTCGCGAGTCTCACCTCGCCCGCGTGGTCGGGTCCGGCGCCCAACCAAAGTCCGGCCTTGAGCGCGATGAAGGTGACGGTCGTGTCGGCGCGGACCGCGGCGCCGAGCACGCGCCCGCTGTCGGCGCAGAGACCGGAGGGCAGATCGAGCGCGAGCACCGGCCGACCCGCAGCGTTGACGGCGTCGATCGCGGCCGAGAGCGGTGCGCGCACCGGCTGGGCGAGACCGATCCCGAGCAAGGCATCGACGATGACATCGGCGCGGACGAGCTGCGCCGGCACGCCGGCGGCCGCATCGAAAGCGGAGGCCGGCACGCCTGCGGCGAGCGCCTCGGCCGCCGCTTGCGCCGCCTCGCCGCGCAGCGCGCCGGGCGGCGCGGTCCACAGCACCTCGGGCGCGAGGCCCGCCTCGCGGGCGAGTTTCGCCAGCATCCAGCCGTCGCCGCCGTTGTTGCCGCCGCCGCAGAGCACGACGAGGTCGCGCGCCACAGGCCAGCGGGCGCGCAGCGCCGCGAGCGCCGCCGCAGCCGCGCGGCGCATCAGCACCAGCCCGTCCTGACCGCGACCGGCGAGCGCACGCGCCTCCAGCGCGCGCACCGCGGCGGCCGTGTGCAGTGCGACGGGCAACGTCATGCGGTCAGTATACTGGCTGCATGGCCGTGACCCCGGACCTGCAGGCGCTGCGGCGCGAACTCGACGGCATGGCGGAGGACCTCGGGTTCTCGCGCGTCGGCGTCGCGGCCATCACGCTCGCCGAGGACGAGGCGCACCTGCGGCGTTGGCTGGAGGCCGGCCGCCATGGCGCCATGCACTACATGGCGCGCCACGGCACGCGCCGGGCGAGGCCCGCCGAGCTCAAGCCCGGCACGGTGCGCGTGATCAGCGTGCGCCTCGACTATTGGCCGGGGTCGGCGGCGCCGGCCGACGCCACGCTCGCCGACCCCGGGCGCGCCTACGTGTCGCGATACGCCTTGGGCCGCGATTACCACAAGATCATGCGCAACGCGCTGCAGGACCTCGCCGACCGTATCGAGGCGCGCATCGGCCCGTTCGGCTATCGCGTGTTCGTAGACACCGGTCCGGTGCTGGAGAAGCCCTTGGCGCGCGACGCCGGCCTCGGCTGGATCGGCAAGCACACCAACCTCATCGCGCGCGAGGCGGGGTCCTGGTTCTTCCTCGGCGAGATCTACACCGACCTGCCGCTGCCCGCCGACGGCGCGGGCGGCAGCCACTGCGGCAGCTGCGAGGCCTGCATCCCCGCCTGCCCGACCGGCGCGATCGTCGCGCCCTGGCAGCTCGACGCGCGGCGCTGCATCTCCTACCTGACCATCGAGCTGCCGGGCAGCATCCCCGAGGAGTTCCGCCCGCTGATGGGCAACCGGATCTACGGTTGCGACGACTGCCAGCTGGTCTGCCCCTGGAACAAGTTCGCTCGCGCCGCCGCGCATCCCGACCTCGCGCGGGTGCGCCACGGCCTCGACACCGCGCAGCTCACCGAGCTCTTCGGCTGGGAGGAGGCGGAGTTCGAGGAGCGCATGCGCGGCTCGGCGATCCGCCGCATCGGCCACGAGCGCTGGCTGCGCAACATCGCGGTGGCGCTCGGCAACGGCCCGCCGACGCCCGCCGCCCGCGCCGCGCTGGAGGCGCGCCGCGCGCATCCCTCGGCGCTGGTGCGCGAACACGTGCAGTGGGCGCTGGCGCGCCTCGACGCCGCGCTCAGAGCGCCGCGTGGCGCAGCGGATTGAAGTAGAGGCGGCCGCGGCCCATGCGCGCGATCGCGCCGAGCAGCTCGGCGTAATCGGCGTCGCTCGCGAGCGGGTCCAGCGTCGCGGCGTTCACGATCAGCAGCGGCGCATCGTCGTAGTCGTGGAAGAAACGCGCGTAGGCCTCGTTGAGCTTCTCGAGGTAGGCGCGGTCGATGAGCTGCTCCATCGCGATGCGGCGGCGCGAGATGCGCTCGAGCAGCACGTCGACCGGGGCCTGCAGATAGACCACGAGGTCGGGCTTCGGCGGGTCGACGACCAACCGCGAGTAGACCTGCTCGTAGAGCGCGAACTCGGCCTCCTCCAGCGTGACGCGCGCGAACAGCCGGTCCTTCTCGATGAGGTAGTCGGCGACGCGCGTCGCCGCGAACAGGTCCTGCTGCCGCAGGTCGGCGAGCTGCTGCGTGCGCTGGAAGAGGAAATGCAGCTGTGCCGGCAGCGCGGCGCCCACCGGGTCGCGGTAGAAGCGCTCGAGGAAGGGATTGGCGGAGGCTTGCTCGAGGACCAGCTCCGCGCCCCAGGTCTCGGCGAGGCGCTTCGCGAGCGTGGTCTTGCCGACCCCGATCGGGCCCTCGACGACGACGAAGCGGTGCTTGACGGCTGTCTGCATGCTCACTCGAGGCGCACGGCGCCGCGGTCTGCCACCCGCGCCGCGAGCTCGCGCACGGCGCCGAGACCGGGCACGAGCAGGTCGGGCGCGATGTCCCGCAGAGGATACAAAACGAAATCGCGCTGCGGTATCCCCGGATGCGGCACGGTCAGCTCCGGCGTGTCGCGGCGCGCCGTGCCATAGACCAGCAGGTCGAGATCGATCTCGCGCGGACCCCAGCGCTCGCGCGGCGGCTGTCGGCCGAGCCGCTGCTCGAGCGCGCGCAGCGCGGCATGCAAGGCCTCGGGGTCCAGCGTCGTGAGGAGCCCCGCCACCGCGTTCACGAAATCGGGCTGCGGCACCGGCCCGAACGGCGCGGTGCGATAGAACGGGGAGGCGACCAGAGCCGTGACACCGGGCAGCGCCGCGAGCGCATCGAGCGCGGCGCGCAGGCGCGCG
>RFTM01000308.1 GCA_009923475.1 Gammaproteobacteria bacterium
GCGCGCCGGTGTCCCTTACCGTGCAACGCGCTTCGCGCGAGATCTTTGAAGCCGCGATCGGGGAGCCGATCGCCCTCCGCGCCGGCGACAGCGTCAGGCTGGGATATCCCGCGCGCGGGCTGCGAACCTACCTCGCCGTGCGCGGCGGCTTCGAGGCGGCGCGCGTGCTCGGCAGCGCTTCGCGTGACACGCTGGCCGCGCTCGGGCCGGAACCCGTCGTCAAAGGCGCCGTGCTCGCGGTCGGGCGCGCGTCGGTGCCGCTCGCCAGTGCGGCGCCAGCCGATGGGTGCGAGGAACCGCGCGGCGCGGCGCAGCAGTTGCCCGCGTCCGGCGAGACGGTCGTGTTCGACATCCGCCCCGGACCGCGCGCGGACTGGTTCACCGCGGAAGCCGTCGCCGTGCTCTGCGGGCAGGACTGGAAGGTCACGCCGCAGTCGAGCCGCGTGGGGCTGCGGCTGAGCGGCGAGCAGCCGCTGCAACGGCGCGATGCGGCGGAACTACCGAGCGAGGGCGTGGTCCGCGGCGCCATCCAAGTCCCGCACGACGGCCAACCGGTGCTGCTGCTGGCAGATCATCCGCTGACCGGCGGCTATCCTGTGATGGCAGTCGTCGCGGAACATCATCTGGACCTCGCCGGGCAGATCCCGCCCGGCGCGAAGATCCGTTTCCGGGCAACATAGGCGGCCGGGCCCTACACTCCAGGAGACCTCGATGCTTCGTTCCATAGCTGCCGCCGTGTGTTGTCTTGCGCTTGCGCCGGTCGCGCAGGCCGGCGAGATCTTCGGCAAGGTCACCTTCAACGGGGCCGCGGTGGGCGAGGGCGCGACCGTCGCCGCGCGCTGCGGCGACAAGGCCTACGCCGCGGTCAAGACGGACCGTACCGGCACCTACAACCTCGTCGTCGCCGAGACCGGCAAGTGCACGCTCACCATCACGCACCAAGGCAAGGCGGCGTCGGTCGACGTCGCCTCCTACGAGGACGCCGCGCAGGCGGACATCGCTCTCGAGCTCAAGGACGGGCGCCTCGTCGCCCGCCGCCGTTGAGGGGTCGACCGCGATGGGCGAGGACAAGAAGCTCAAGGACCACTGGGACAAAGCCGCGATCCTGCTCGCCCCCATCGGCGGCCTGCTCACCGCGTTCGCGGTCGCTTTCGTGGGCATGAAGGGCTCGCAACTGCTCGAGCGGCGCCAGTCGCTCGACACCAACGCGCGGCTGTACTCGGAGCTCATGAGCCGGCGCGAGGAGGCCGAGGCGAGCCTGCGCAAGGACATGTTCCAGTCGATCATCTCGAGCTTCCTCACGCCCACGTCCAACAGCCTCTCGGCGCGCGTGCTCAATCTCGAGCTGCTCGCCTACAACTTCCACGACTCGCTCAACCTCAAGCCGCTGTTCCTCGAGGTGCAACGGCAGCTGCGCCGCTCGACCGATCCGGACAAGGCCGACTACCTCGCGCGCCTCAACCGCGTGGCACGCGAGATCTCGGCCAAGCAGCTGTTCGCGCTCGAAGGCAAGGGCCGGAGCTTCCGTCGCACCGTCGACCTCGAGGCGCTGGCCGCTGCCGGCGCGGCAGGCCTGCCGCTCGACCCCGAGACCGTCACCGTCGACGGCCAGACCTTCGAGGTCGGCCTCAGGGTGCTCAAGGTCGACCCGGAGCAGCAGCAGCTGACGGTGCGGATGCGCGTGACCGTGCCCGACGGCAGCGCCGCGCTGCCCGACTCGCGCGCCAACTTCACGGTGGGGTTCTACGACTTCCCGGTGATCGACAACACCCGCCTGCCGAGCGGCGTGCGCTGCGCCGCGACGCTCGCCAACTTCTCGCCGGTGGCGGCTGACGTCGTCACGGTCTGTTTCCCCGGCGAGTATGCGAGCCTCAAAGACCGCCCGTACTACGACGAGGTCATCCAGAAACTGCGCGAGGCCAACGAGCAGGAGCAGGCGGCGCTGGGGTCGGCGCCGTAGCGGTCAACCTCAGCGGGCGCCGAGCACGGCGATGTCGCCGCGGAACCAACCCTGCCGCCAGGTCCAGGCGGTGACGCGCCAACCGGACGCCTCGCGGCGCCATACGGTGTCGTAGCCGCCGTAGGCCACGAACTCACGCCCGTCGTCGCGGTCCGCACTGCGATGGCTCGCCAGCACGCTCGCCCGTGAGCGGGCCGCATCGCCATCGACCGTCACCTCGATGTTGCCGAGCAGGCGCTGGGATGGCCCGCAGCGGCCGAGGAAACGGCGGAAATGCTCCTCGATGGAGGCGATGCCTTCGGACCGGAATTCGCCGTAGACGGTGACGGCATCCGGGGCGAACACCTCGCCGAGCCGGTCCCAAGCGCGCGCGTCGACCACGTCGGCGAAGCGCGCGAGGCCGTGGCGGATGTCGCGTTCGGCGACCATCGATGCGAGGTCCATGGGGAAAGGATACGCAGGCGCGCCCCCGATGGTCGAGGTGGCGCGTTGCAGGCGCGGGCCCATCGGTCCAGACTGTTGAGGACGCATCCGACCTGCACCGGAGTCCTGCCTCATGCGCACCGCCCTCGCCACGCTGATCGCCGTCCTGCTCGTCGCCGGCGCGTTCCCGCCGGTTTCGGCCGCACAAGACAAGTCCGCCGCCGCCGCGCCGGAGCCCGCGTTCAAGGCGGAACAGGCCAGCACCCAGGGCAGCGTCGTCATCGGCGGCAAGCGCATCGACTACGAGGCCGTGACCGGCACGCTGCTCGTGCATCCGAAGGGTTGGGACGACGTGCCCGCCAACCACGAGCCCGACCCGAAGGTCGTGGAGCCCGTGGCCAGCATGTTCTACGTGGCCTACTTCGCCAAGCCCGATGCGAAGGGACCGAGGACGGCGCGACCGGTCACGTTCTTCTACAACGGCGG
>RFTM01000309.1 GCA_009923475.1 Gammaproteobacteria bacterium
GCGGAAGAACTCGGGTGTGGCGCCGGTGGGCGCGACGCCGAGCGCGTTGATGGCGATGACGCGCTTCTGGCGCGGGTCCCAGATCAAGGCCTGCGTCTCGCCGCCCCAGTGCAGCGTGTCCCACATCGTCGCGGTGGCGGCGATCATCGCGCAGGCGGCATCCACGGCGTTGCCGCCGCGCTCGAAGATCTTGGCGCCGGCGGTGGCGCCCATCGGCTTGCCGGTGATGGCCATCCAGTGGCTGCCGTGCAGCGGCGGTTTCTCGGTGCGGTCCTGGGCGGTGAGCGGCTGCGCAGCGGTGGCGACGAGGAGGAGCGCTGAGCAGAGCGTCAGCAGGGCGGGGCATCGTTGCATGCGGATAGAATAAAGGTTTTCAGGGCCGGAGCGACCGTGGCTATCACCGCACCTGTCATCATCTCGGGCGCCGGCCCCGTCGGTTGCACCTTGGCGCTGCGCCTCGCCCGGGGCGGCGTGCCGGTGCGGCTCCTGGAGGCGTCGCCGTCCCTGCCCGAGACGCTGCGCGCCTCGACCTTCCATCCGCCGACCCTCGACATGCTCGACCGCCTCGGCATGGCGGCGCCGCTCGTCGCGCAGGGCCTCGTCTGCCCGCGCTTCCAGTACCGTGACCGCCGCACCGGCGAGATCGCCGAGTTCGACCTCGGGCTGCTCGCCGACCTGACCCGGCACCCTTACCGGTTGCAGGCCGAGCAATGGAAGTACACGCGGCTCGTCTGGGAGACGCTGCAGCGCGAGCATCCCGATGTCGCGGGCTGCCTCTTCTCGCATGCGGTGCGCGGCGTGTACGACACGGGCGAGGGGGTCGAGGTGCTGGTCTGGGTGGACGAGGGCGGCGGTCGCGGCCACGAAGCGGTGCTGCGCGGCTCCTACCTCGTCGGTTGCGACGGCGCCGACAGCGTGGTGCGGCGTGCCGTCGGCATCCCGTTCGAGGGCTTCACCTACCCCGAGCGTTTCGTGGTGGTGTCGACGCCGTTCCCGCTCGAGGAGAAGTTCGAGCGCCTCGCCCCGGTCAACTACATCGCCGACCCCGAGGAGTGGCTGGTGCTGCTGCGCACGCCTTCGCTCTGGCGCGTGCTGATCCCGACCGACCCCGCCATCGAGGACGACTCGCGCTGGCTCGCCGACCGCTGGATCCAGGACCGCCTGCACCACATGGCGCCGCATGACGGCGACTATCCGGTGGTGCATCGCACGGTGTACCGCGTCCACCAGCGCGTGGCGGCGAGCTGGCACCGCGGCCGCGTGCTCATCGCGGGCGATGCCGCGCACGTCAACAACCCGCTCGGCGGCATGGGCATGAACGGCGGCATCCACGATGCCTGGAACCTCGGCGCCAAGCTGCTGCGCGCCCACGCGGGCGAGGACGCGATGCCCTTGCTCGCCGCCTACGACCGCGAGCGCCGCGGTGTCACGACCCGCTTCGTGCAGGAGCAGACCATGGCCAACAAGAAGATGCTCGAGGCCAAGGATCCCGGCGCGCAGGCCCGCCGCCAGCAGGACTTGATGGCGACCGCTGCCGATCCGGCGCGGGCCCGCGCGTTCCTGCTGCGCAGCTCGATGATCGACAGCCTGCGCGAGGCCGGCGGACTGGACTGAGCGGCGGGCGGCCCGGGCGCGGCCCGGGCGCGGCCCGGGGGCGGCGCAAGGCGCGGCTCAGGGCCTTGCGCCGATCAGTGCCCCGGGAAGGCCACCAGCGTGTGCACCGGCAGGCCCATCGCGCGCAGCTTCGCGGCGCCGCCGAGGTCGGGCAGGTCGATCACGAAGCAGGCCGCGACCACCTCGGCGCCGATGCGGCGCAGCAGTTCCACGGCGGCGACCGCCGTGCCGCCGGTGGCGATCAGGTCGTCGACCAGCAGCACGCGCTCACCGGGGTTCACCGCATCGCGGTGCACCTCGATCTCGTCGGTGCCGTACTCGAGCGCGTAGGCGATGCGCACCACCTCGTGCGGCAGCTTGCCGCGCTTGCGCACGGGCACGAAGCCCGCGCCCAGCCGATGCGCCACTGCGCCGCCCAGGATGAAGCCGCGCGCCTCGATGCCCGCGACTTTGGCGACCGTCGTGGGCGCCGGCGTGGGCCTTGAGGCGGATGCTGCATGCGGCGCGACCAGCGCGTCGACCGCGGCGGAGAACGCCGCCGGATCGCCGAGCAGGGTGGTGATGTCGCGGAACAGGATCCCGGGCTTCGGATGGTCGGGGATGGTGCGGATGCTGCGCTCGAGCAGGGTTTGACCTTCGGACATGGTTTGACCTTACCATGCGCTCCGACCGTGCGGTGGCGCGCGGCCTGGAGGACGGTCATGCAGGGCAGGACAGTGGACGGACCCGTGATGATGCGATCGCTGCGCGCGACGATGGTCGTGGCCGCGGCGGCGATGCTCGCGGCCTGCGCCGCCGCGCCGGTCAAGGCGCCGATGCCTCCCCAGGCGGCGAAGACGGCCGAGACCGCACAGCCGGCGTCGCCGCTGGTCGGACGCGAGACGGTCAATGCGACGCTCTGGATGCAGCGCGCGGCCGAGTACCGCATCGCCACCACCCAGGCGTTCGGGCTCGCTACCGATCGCCTCGCGAGCAGCATCGCGGCGCCGGGCAGCGCGGCGCTCGAGCAGCGCGAGATGGACCCGGCGCGGCTCGCCGCGCTGCCCACGGCCGTGATCGTCGACCTCGACGAGACCATCCTCGACAACTCCTACTACCAGGCGCGCCGCGCGCTCGCGGGCGGCGAGTACGACGAGGCCGCATGGCAGTCGTGGATGATGGAATCCGCCGCGACGCCCGTCCCGGGCGCGCGCGAGTTCCTGGCGGCGGCGGCGCGCGCGGGACACCGCATCTTCTACGT
>RFTM01000310.1 GCA_009923475.1 Gammaproteobacteria bacterium
GGCGCCGGGCTGAACGGGCCCGCGGGCGCCGCGGCGCCGGCGCGCCGCAGCGAGGTGGTCGCGCGGTCGAGGCCCTCGAGGGTCAGCGGGAACATCCGCCCGCCCACGAGCTCGCGCAGCAGCCCCACCGAAGGCGTCCACTCCCACCGCTCCTCAGGCTCGGGGTTGAGCCATGCGAGCCGCGGGAAGTGCGCGGTGAGCCGCTGCATCCACGCCGCGCCCGGCTCGTCGTTCCAGTGCTCGACGCTGCCGCCCGGCTGCACGATCTCGTGCGGGCTCATGGTGGCATCGCCCACCAGCACCACGCGCCAGTCGGGGTTGAAGGTGCGCAGCAGCTCGAGCGTGGACGTGCGCGCCGCATGCCGGCGACGGTTGTCCTGCCACAGGGACTCGTAGACGCAGTTGTGGAAGTAGAAGGTCTTGAGGTGCTTGAACTCGCTGCGGGCCGCCGAGAACAGCTCCTCGCAGGCCCGCACGTGGTCGTCCATCGAGCCGCCGATGTCGAGCAGCAGCAGCACCTTCACGGCGTTGCGGCGCTCGGGCACGAGCTTGAGGTCGAGCCAGCCGGCGTTGCGCGCGGTGGCGTCGATGGTGCCGTCGAGGTCGAGCTGGTCGGCCGCGCCCTCGCGCGCGAAGCGCCGCAGCCTGCGCAGCGCCATCTTGAGGTTGCGCGTGCCGAGCTCGCGGCGGTCGTCGAGGTTGCGGTACTCGCGCGCCTCCCAGACCTTGACCGCCCGCCGCTGGCGCTGGCCCTGCGCGCCGATGCGCACGCCCTCCGGGTTGAAGCCGCCGGAACCGAACGGCGAAGTGCCGTTGGTGCCGATCCACTTGTTGCCGCCCTCGTGCCGCTCCTTCTGCTCGCGCAGGCGCTCGCGCAGGGTCTCGAGCAGCTTGTCCCAACCGCCGAGCGATTCGACCTTGCGGCGCTCCTCCTCGGTGAAGAGCCGCTCGGCCAGCGACTTGAGCCAATCGGGCGGCACATCGGCCATCAGCGCGGCGAAGGCGCGCTCCGCGCCCGCGAAGTGCTCGGCGAACACGCGGTCGTAGCGGTCGAAGTGGCGCTCGTCCTTGACGAGCGCCATGCGTCCGAGCCAGTAGAACTCCTGCGCGGACAGCGACGCCACGCGCGCCTCGAGCGCGCGCAGCAGCGACAGGAACTCGGTCACCGAGGCCGGCACTCCCGCCTCGCGCAGCCCGAGGAAGAAGCGCACCAGCATCGTCAGCGCGTCCGGCGGTTGAGGAACACCAGCTGCTCGAACAGGTGCACGTCCTGCTCGTTCTTGATGAGCGCGCCGTAGAGCGGCGGGATGGACTTCTTCGGGTCGTCGCCGCGCAGCGCCTCGGGCGGGATGTCCTCGGCGAGCAGCAGCTTGATCCAGTCGAGCAGCTCCGAGGTCGAGGGCTTCTTCTTGAGGCCGGGCGTCTCGCGCACGCGGTAGAAGGCGCCGAGCGCCTCGGCGAGCAGCTCGCGCTTGAGGCCGGGATGGTGGACCTCGACGATCCGCTGCATCGTCTCGGCGTCGGGGAAACGGATGTAGTGGAAGAAGCAGCGCCGCAGGAAGGCGTCCGGCAGCTCCTTCTCGTTGTTGCTGGTGATGATGATGACCGGCCGGTGCCGCGCCTGCACGAGCTCGCGGGTCTCGTGGACGTAGAACTCCATGCGGTCGAGCTCGCGCAGCAGGTCGTTCGGGAACTCGATGTCGGCCTTGTCGATCTCGTCGATGAGCAGCACCGGCTGCACCTCGGAGGCGAAGGCCTCCCAGAGCTTGCCGCGCACGATGTAGTTGCGGATGTCGGCGACCCGCGCCTCGCCGAGCTGCGAATCGCGCAGGCGCGAGACGGCGTCGTATTCGTAGAGGCCGTGCTGCGCCTTGCTGGTCGACTTCACGTGCCACTCGAAGATGGGACGGCCGAGCGATCGGGCGACCTCCAGCGCGAGCTGGGTCTTGCCGGTGCCCGGCTCGCCCTTGATGAGCAGCGGCCGGCCGAGCGTGACGGAGGCGTTGACCGCCATCTCGAGGTCGGGCGTGGCGATGTAGCGGTCGGTGCCGCCGAAACGGTCGGTCATGGCGTGTCCCCTGCGGCGGGTCCGATGGTGAGGGTGTGGACCGCCGTCCCGGGCAACAGCGGTCGCGGGCGGCCGACGAGCCAGTCGTCGAACCCGTCGCGGAAATAGGGCGACAGCGGGTGGCCGCTCTGGCCGCCGGGGATCTGCAGGTAGGCCGCGAGGCGCTCCGAGGCGCCGAACGCGGGCGCCGCGACGCGCGGCATGTTCTGGTCGCCGGGCATCTGCACGGCCGGCATGTCGAGGAAGCGCGCGAGCGGACCCAAAGAGGACGACAGCGGATGCCGGATGCGCGCGGTGTTGCGCACGCCCCAGGTGCAGCGGTCGAGCTTGCCGCAGGCGGCCTCGGCGTCCGCCACCACGGCATCGGCCTGCGCCAACAGGAAGGACCGCCAGTCGCGATGCTCGGAGGTGAGCAGGTGCGGCGGCTGCTCGGTGACGAGCCGCCAGAGCGGACCCTCGAACAGCGACACGGGGCGCGACCCCTGGCCCGCGCCCAGCGCGCCCGTGATCATCCCCCAGACCGCGTCGCGGGTGCCGTCGCGGAAGGCGCGCACCATGCGGTAGCTCACCGAATCGACCGCGGCCCGCGACGTCCAGGCCGCCACCAGGCGCTTGAGCTCGGCGCGCTTGGGATGGTCGCGCAGCGCCTCCTCGTCCAGCGTGGCGAGCAGCAGGCGCTGCCAGCGTTCGAGGAACAGGGCGCGGTCGTCGAGCTGGATGGCGAGCATGTCCGCGGGCGTCGCGGGCTTGGCGAGCGCCAGCAAGCCGTCGCGGATCTGGCGC